>CALMEC010000406.1 GCA_937862675.1 uncultured Actinomycetes bacterium | reverse complement strand
TTCTTCCTTCGTTGTCCGAGGTCCCGTCCCCGTGCTGCTGCCCCCCCCGGCCCCCGCGATGGTGTACGGCCCCGCCACCGCCGCGCCCGTCGTCGGGTTCACCCCGGGCACGATCCTGGGGTCCACGTTGAGCAGCGCCTGGGCGGTGTTCGTGTAGGTCGAACCGACGTCCAGAGCGCCGCTGTGCGCCACCTTGTACACCAGCGTGTAGTTGGATGCCGGGGACAGGTCGGCCAGATTCGACCAGACGAGGACCGTGGTCCCGTCGGCCACCGGGATCTGCGTGGGCTCCGGGCTGGACGACCCCGCCACGTAGCTGACGCCCGCCGGGAGCACGTCACGGACGGTGAGGTTGTAGAGGTCCGGATCGCCGGTCTGCCCCGACACGGTGACCCTCACCGTGCTGTCCTCACCGTGGAGCACCGTCGCCGGTGCGTCCTTCGACAGGGTGACGGCCGACGCCGATGCGGCGCCGCCGAGGAACGCGGCGGCGACGAGCGCCCGGGTCACCAGGCGCCGGAGCCCGCATGATCGCCGCATTCGTGCGTGCGCCGCGCCGTCCGGCGATGTCGGAGTCGTCCTGGTGGCCGTCGTTCCAGAGTTCAAAGCGCCCTCGTCGTCCATTGATCGGTGGTCACGCATCGGGATCGACCCGCTCCAGCGGTGTCCGTCACCGGGTCGGCCCGACGTGGGAGACGGGAACCGGCACCGGAAACTTCGGCGGATCGCGCGGAGATCATAAGCATGCGAAATAATCGTCGGGACGACCGGGACACCCGTCCGCCGGAGATGCGACGAACGGCCCCGACGGGGATCATCCCGTTTCCCAACGATCGGGCGCAGCCTACCGCGTCGCCCGGCGCCATGTGACAACTGTTACTTTATGGAGGTTCTACTCCGTCGCGGGTTGCGATCCCACGGAGCTCGGGCGGCCGTCAGACCGGGGCGACGAGGCGCGCCCGCAGCGTGAGGAGATGGGTCCGGCTCTCATCGGCGGCCCGCGGCGCATCGCGCTCGGCGACGGCGTCGACCAGTCGCACGTGGCAGTCATGATCGGCGTCACGGTCGAATCCCGGATGGGACCGGACCATCTCGTTCATCGCCTCGCACACCCGCGGCGCGAAGGCGTCGAAGAGATCGATGAGCACGGGACTGTGACAGGCCGCCACGACGGCGCGGGGAAAGGCCATGTCGACCTCCACCAGGCCCTCCCCGCCGTCACGATGACGCGCCCGCTCGGCCAACGCGCGCCGCATCGCGCGCAGATCCGCCGACGTGCGACGGTCGGCCGCGAGCGCCGCGGCCTCCGCCTCGATGGCGATCCGGGCCTCGACGACCGCGACGATGTCCGCGTCCCGGAGGACCGCCGACCATTCGTCGTCACCCTCACGCGAGACCAGGAAGACCCCCGCGCCCTGTCGTGACACCAGTACGCCCTGTCCGACGAGCTGGCGGATCGCCTCGCGGATCGTCGAGCGACCGACGCCGAGATCCGCCGCGAGACGCATCTCCCCGGGAAGGCGATGACCGACCTCCCACTCGCCGGCGCGGATGCGGCGGCGGAGGTCATCGGCCACCTGATCGGCGAGCGGGGTTCGGCGCAGGGTCACCATGACACCACTCTACCTGTCTACTTGTCGGACAAGTGCTGCTAGAGTGGACGGCAGTGTACGCAGTCCGTCGTCATCTCCTCCTCCTTCGCGGCCACAACGGGTCCTCGCCTGACCGGCTCCCCGTTGTGACGACGCGTCGTGTGCCGGTCGCACCACCACCCGCACGAAGGACGACGTCCGATGCCGCATGCACCATCCCCCCGCCCCACCACACCTGACCGACCCCAGCCGCACTGGAATCGCCAGAAGGCGTCTCCGATGCCCTGGTCGCGTTACGAGCCGTTCGACGCCCGGGTCGAGACCCGGCCGATCGAGCGGCACTGGCCGTCCGCACGGCTCACCCGTGCGCCGCTCTGGGTCCCCGTCGACCTGCGCGACGGCAACCAGGCGCTCGCCGAGCCGATGGACCCCGTCCGCAAGCGCCGCTTCTTCGATCTGCTGGTCGCGACGGGCTTCACCGAGATCGAGGTCGGCTACCCCTCCGCCTCACAGGCGGACTTCGACTTCGTCCGCGACATCGCGCGTGGCGACATCGCATCGGACGACGTCACCGTCGTGGTGTTCACCCCGGCCCGCCGCGACCTGATCGAGAGGACCGTTCAGGCGATCGAGGGCATCTCCAACCCCGTCGTCATCCACATGTACACGGCCACCGCGCCGATCTGGCGCGACGTGGTGCTGGGGCGCGATCGCGCCGCCCTGAGGGAACTGGTCATGAACGGCGCCCGGGACATCCTCGAACTGGCCGGTGACCGGCCGAACGTGCGCTTCCAGTTCTCGCCCGAGGTCTTCAACATGACCGAGCCCGACTTCGCCCTCGAGGTCTGCAACGCGGTCACGGCCGAGTGGGAGGCATCCCCGGATCGTCCCGTCATCTTGAACCTGCCGGCGACCGTCGAGATCGCGACGCCGAACGTGTACGCCGACCAGATCGAGTACATGCACCGCACACTGGACCGCCGCGAGAGCGTCATCCTGTCGATCCATCCGCACAACGACCGCGGCACCGCCGTGGCCGCCGCCGAGCTGGCGCTGCTGGCCGGCGCCGAGCGCGTCGAGGGCTGCATCTTCGGGAACGGCGAACGGACGGGCAACGTCGATCTGGTCACCCTGGCGCTGAACCTCTTCTCGCAGGGCGTCGACCCCATGGTCGATCTCTCGGACCTCGACCGCGTCCGGCACATCGTCGAGGAATGCAACCGCATGCCGGTGCACCCGCGTCACCCCTATGCCGGTGAGCTGGTCCACACGGCGTTCAGCGGGACCCATCAGGACGCGATCCGGAAGGGCTTCGCCGAGCATCGGGTGCGCGCCCGGGAGACCGAGCGCCCGGATGCCGATCTGACCTGGCGCGTCCCTTATCTGCCCGTCGATCCCTCCGACATCGGGCGGAGCTACGAGGCGGTGATCCGGGTCAACTCCCAGTCCGGGAAGGGCGGTATGGCCTACCTGCTGGAGGACGCGTACGGGCTGGATCTCCCGCGCGGGCTGCAGGTCGCCTTCTCCCGCCACGTCCAGATGCACACGGACGCCACCGGCCGCGAGGTCACGGCCGGGGAACTGTGGGAGATCTTCGAGTCCGTCTACCTCGCATCGGCCCCCGACGATCCGGTCACACTGGCCGGCTTCTCATCGGAGGAGCGCGACGGCGCAGCCCACACGTCGGTCACGATCGCGGTGGACGGATCGGTCATGACGACCGACCACCGCGACGTCGGGCCCGTCGAGGCCCTGGTGGCCGCCCTCGCCCGGAACGGCATCGAGGTCGAGGTCATGGGTCTCCATCAGACGAGCGTCGGGAACGGGGCGACGAGCGACGCGCTGACCCTCGTCCAGCACGATGTCGACGGACGGGCGGAATGGGCCGCGGGCCGGAGCCGCTCGGTCTTGACCGCGAGTCTGGACGCCGTCATCCGTGCGGCGAACGCCGTGCGCGCCGCGGGTGCGGGCCGGCCCACGGCCGGGTGAGGTTCCCGGACCCCGGGACCGGACCGTCCCGCTCCATGTGCAGGTGCGCTGCGACAGCGCGCCTGCCCATCTCCGCGGCCCTGGCCACGGACACCCTGGTTGCGGAACTGCCGGTCTGCCCCCCCCGGACGGGGCTCCGGATCAGAAGGGAACGTCCTCGGACGGGTCGTCCGGAGGCGGCGTGCCCTCATCCGCCGCCGGGAGACCGGTGGCCGTCAGTTCCTCGATGCGCGCCTGGGCGGCGGTCAGCCGTTCCCGGCAGCGCGCGACGTAGGCCGTCCCCTCCTCGAACAGGCGGATCGCCTCCTCCAGCTCCACACTGCCGTCCTCCAGCCGGTGCACCACCTCGTCCAGGCGTGCGAGGGCGGCGTCGAAGGTCAGCTCGGTGATCGGGATGTCGGTCTCGTCGGTCATGGGGCCCCCTCGGGGTCGGCGCGTACGCGAATGGTGCCATCTCGCATCTCGACGTCGAGCGATGCGCCTGACGGGATGTCATGACGGCGTGTGCGGACCGAACCGGTATCGGCGTCCCGGACGATGGCGTATCCACGGGCCACCGTGCGCCGTGGCGAAAGGAGATCGAGGACCTCTCCGAGATGCGTGAGCCGGACGCGACGCTCGTCGATCGGGGTCGTCACGCCGGCGCCCAGGCGGCGGGTGCGGTCGGACAGCATGGCCTCGGCGTTCCCCGCGCGGCGCCGGACGAGCGCGAAAGCGGGTCCTGTGAGGGCCCGGGTGAGGGCGTCGGCGCGCGCGACGCGTCGCGCGCCGTCCGCCCGGATCCCGGCCCGCAGGCGTCGCTCCCCCTCCTCGAGCGCGGTCTGCGACCGGTCCACACGCCGGATCAGCGACGGACGGAGGCGGTTCGCGGATCCGGAGAGACGCGCGTGCGCCGTCCGGCCTCGTGCCCCGAGCGCCTGGACCATGCGGCGCCGGTGAACGGCCAGCCCGTCCCGGGCCGCACGTTCGCGTGCTCCGACGCCCGTGAGAAGACGGCGGGCGGCACCGTCCAGGCCGGCCAGCACACGGTCCCGATCGGGGACCACGGCTTCGGCGGCCTTCGTCGGCGTGGAGACCCGGAGGTCCGCGACGAGGTCGCAGACGGTGACGTCCGTCTCATGGCCGATGGCCGACACCACCGGGGTCCCGGCCTCCGCGACCGCACGGCAGACGGTCTCGCTGTTGAACGCCATCAGGTCCTCGAGGGGCCCGCCGCCCCGCGCGAGGATGATGACGTCGACGTCCGGGCGCCGATCGAGGTAGCGGAGTGCGCGCACGACCTGCCGCGGCGCCGCATCGCCCTGCATCGACGAGTGGACGACGACGATGCTCATCCCGGGGTGGCGGGCGAGGATGTTACGTCGCACGTCGGCCTCGGCGGCGCTCGCGGGCGACGTGACCAGCCCGACGGCGCGGGGCAGCATGGGGATGGGCCGTCGTCGGTCGGGGTCGGTCAGCCCTTCCGACGCCAGCCGCTCCCGGAGCGCCTCGATGCGCGCGCGCAGCAGCCCCTCCCCGGCAGGTGCCATGGCGGAGACGCGAAAGGTGAGGGTGACCGTGCGCGGGTTGAACTCGACCCGCCCGCGGGCCTGCACGTGCATGCCGTCCCGGGGAGTGAACCCGAGCATGGAGAACTGGTCGGCGTTCATCGAGCAGTTCACCTGCCACGCCGTCGCGCCGCCCGCGTCCAGGAGGGTGAAGTAGGCGTGACGGCGATGCGTCCGCAGGTTCGCGATCTCGGCCTCGACCCAGACCGACGGGATCCCCTCGAACCGCCGGCGGCACGCCTCGGCGACCTCCGCCACCGTGTGGACGTGGCGGTCTCCGACGACCTTCACGGATGGAGCCCGGCCACGGTCTCCGCGGCCCGGTACCCCGATGAGATCGCGCCCTCGATCGACGGATGCGTGGTGCAGTCGCCGGCCAGGACGAGGTTCGCGACCGCGGTGCGCGGACCGGGCAGGGACGCGCGCCGGCCCGGAGGGATACGGTAGCGCGCCCGCGGATGGACCCGGGCGTCGACGAGCTGTGCCGTGCGGTCCCAGTCGAAACCGGGGATCGACGCCCGGACGTGGTGCGCCACGGCGTCCGCGTAGGCGTCGGGGTCCACTCCCGACCAGCCGTCGGTGGCGCTCTGGGCGGTGACCATGTAGGGGCCGGGTGATCCCGGACGCGTCACGTTGCTCACCTGGCACAGGAGATCGACGCGGTTCTCCCCTTCGGGGGTGACCGAGTCGATGAGGAACGTGGCGTCCCGGTAGAGGGGATCGGACAGGGCGAAGGTCGCGCTGACGGCGCCGAGGAATTCCGTCGGCAATGCCCCGGCCGCCTCCGGATCGACCGGCTCCAGGAGGCCGCGCGCCGCCGAGGCGTCGACGGCGAGCACGATCGACTGGGCGCCGATCCGCCTCCCGTCGGAGAGGCGGACCCCGGTCGCCTGTCCGGACGCGTCCAAGAGGATCTCCTCGACGCGGACGTCCGTCCAGATCATCCCTCCGGCGGCGGCGATGGTGGCGGCCGCGCGGTCGGCGAGCATCTGCATCCCGTCGACCGGGAGGAGCGCCGGCCCCCGGGCGAGCGCCCCGAGGATGAAGCGCGTGAACGCCGCGTCTGCGGAGAGGCCGCGGTCCAGGAGGAGGCTGCCGATGAACGGGCGCAGGACACGGTCGACGGTCGGCGTGCTCAGGCCGGTTCGATGAAGCCACGCCTCCGTGCTCTGTCCGGCGTCGTCGTCGGCGGGGGCCGCACCCCCCGAGATCATCAACCGCGCGGCGAGCGCGGCGAGCCGCATCGCGTCTCGCCGGGGGATGAGGCGCGACGAGATGAGGCCCCCTCCCCCCAAGAGCCGTAGCCGGCGCCACTGCGCACCGTCGTTCAGCACGACGGTCTTCTGGAAGGTGCGCAGTGCATCGCCGTCGATGCCGATCCCCTCGAGGAAGTCCGCCGTGTCCGGGAACGCCGCGGGGATCGCGTGGAATCCGTGGTCGTACGGCTCGCCGTGGAAGAGTCCGCCGGATGCACGTCCGCCCAGACGGGGGCCCGCCTCGAGGAGCTGCACCGTGTAGCCGTCCGAGCTGAGCGACTGGGCGCATGCGAGCCCTGCGAGTCCACCGCCGACGACGATGCACTCGGCTCCCTGTCCCGGTCCTTCCGTCATGGGGCGATCCTAGCGAGCGTGTCACGTGGCACGACGGCGCCGGCCCCACCGTGTCGTCGACCCCGCCGAGGCGACCGCCGCGTAGGCTTGCACGGCTGCGGGACACTCATCTTCGGAGTCAGGGCGGAATGCAGACGATACTGGGAGCGAACGGCCAGATCGCGGTGGGGCTCGCGCGAGAGTTACACCGCGGGTACACGACCGACCTGAGACTCGTCAGCCGCAATCCGCGCAGGGTCAACGACTCCGACACGGTGCGGCGCGCCGATCTGCTCGACGCCGGGCAGACCGTGGCAGCGGTCGAGGGCAGCAGCGTCGTGTACTTCACCGCCGGGCTGCCGGCGGACACGCGGCTGTGGGAGGCGCAGTTCCCCACGATGCTGCGGAACGCCCTGGAGGCGACGCGCGCGGCCGGTGCGGGGTTCGCCTACTTCGACAACACCTACATGTATCCACAGGACGACCGCGTCCAGACCGAGGACACGCCGTTCGCACCCGTAGGACGCAAGGGTGCGGTCCGTGCGGCGATGGCGTCGATGGTGCTCGATGAGATGGAGCGGGGCGATATCCCGGTCCTCATCGGCCGGGCGCCCGAGTTCTACGGTCCGGGCCGGACGCAGAGCATCACGAACACCCTGGTCGTCGACAACCTCCGGGCCGGCAGAACGGCCCGTGTGCCGGTGCGTGACGACCGACTGCGGACACTCATCTGGACGCCCGACGCGAGCCGGGCGCTGGCGGCGCTGGGCAACACGCCGGACGCATTCGGGCAGACCTGGCACCTTCCGTGCTGCGACGACCGGCCCACCTACCGGGAGTTCGTCGCGATGGCGGGCGAGGCGCTCGGCCGGGACGTCGGCCACCGCGTGGTCCGCAGGTGGATGTTCGTGGCCGCCGGCATCGTCTCGCGACCGGCGCGGGAGCTCAGGGAGCTGCTGTCGCGATACGCGTACGACAACCTTTTCGACTCCGCGAAGTTCAGGGCGCGGTTCCCGGAGTTCGCTGTCACGTCCTATCGCGACGGACTTGACATCCTCTGCGCCGCAGAGCGGTCGCTGTGACCGCATGTCGCGCACGGCGCCGGATCCGCGGGGTCGGCATGCACGGACCGCCGCCGGCGCACCGGAGGCGACCGTCGTCCGACCACCGGGCCATACCCCGCCACCCCGACCGAGGAGACCCCATATGAGCAGGCGCATCGTGCACGTCGTCACCAACGTCGGCCATTACGACGACGTGCGGCACCCGACCGGGCTCTGGCTCTCCGAGCTCACCCACGCGTGGGCGGTGTTCGACGGGCACGGCTTCGAGCAGACCATCGTCAGCCCGGCCGGCGGGCTCTGCCCGCTCGAGCCCCGTGCGCTGAGATTCCCGAACGACGACAGGACGGCACGGGCGTGGCGCGCCGCTCCGGAGAGGATGGCGCTGCTCGCGCACACCCAGAGCCCCGACGAGGTCGACTCCGCCGACTTCGACGCGATCTACTTCACCGGCGGGCACGCGGGCATGTAAGACTTCCCGGGCAGCGAGGGCCTGCAGCGCAGGACCCGGGGGATCTTCGAGCGGGGCGGCAGCGG
>CALMEC010000405.1 GCA_937862675.1 uncultured Actinomycetes bacterium | reverse complement strand
TCCGGGGCCCCGGGCTTCCCGACCTGTGCCTCCCGCTCGGCCCGGACGCGGCCCCCCTCGCCGCGGGCTTGGGGCCGCTGCCGCCCGCCGCGACGTTCGCCGCGCCGTTCCATCGATCGCGGTAGCGCGCGAGGACGGCACGGTGGCCGGCCGGCAGGTAGGGCACCGCCGTCAGCCGTTCGAGGAGCTGCACGTGATACGTGTGGTAGACCTGCGGCGCCCGGCCGGGCCGGGTGAGGCTGTAGCGGCTCCAGCCGTCGCCGTTGTCGTAGCGGGAGATGTTGCGGACAACCTCGATGGTGCCCCTCTTGACGAGGTCCTGGGCGAGGTCGCGCAACGGGTACCACGCGGGGTCCGTGCGCCCCAGCTCGTCCGCCTGCTTCTGGAAGCGATGGAGGCTCGCAATGGCCTGCATGAATCCGTTGAGCACCCTTTGCCGGTCGCCGTTGCCGTACGCGTACTCCAGGTACCAGAGGCCGCGTCCCGTGCCTCGAACGGTGAGGCCGCCGCGCCGGTAGTCCGTGCCGAAGGCGTTCAGGATCTCCTGGGCCTGCGTCCGTGCAAGGGCGCTCTGGGCCGGGGTCGGGGTGTCGGGGAGGGCCGGGATGATGAGCGTCAGCACCAGGCCGGTCCCCATGGCGTCGCGCCACGGTGCGCGCTGGCCGTCGGGTGCCGCGTAGGCGGACTCGATGGTGCGGAAGCGCGTGCCGTTGGGCAGGCGGTGGACGGTGGTCGCGGCGAGGATCTCGGCGGTGCCGCGTCGGAGGGCGGGCATGTTGCCCCGGGCGCTCATCCGCAGGATGTCGCGGGCCGCACGCACCCAGTTGGGGTACAGGCCCTGGCCGCGGTAGTAGGTCCACAGGATGGACGATCCGGGCGGGCGCACCATGCAGCCGGCGCACGGAACGAAGGTCTTGGTGCGCGCCCACCACGCGTTGACCCGTTCGATCTGCCGGGCCATCGGGGCCGGGGCCGCGCCGGCGGCCACACGGACGGCGGGGTAGCCCCGGACGGCTGCTGAGGCGGTGGGAACACTCACGGCGTGGAGACCCGCGGCGAGACACGCGATGACCGCGACGATCGGGGTGAGGCGCCGCGGATGCGGGAACGGGAACCGGATCACGGGGCGTGAGACTAACCGTGCGACCGGTGCGTTTCCGGGATCATGGGTGCGCATACCGACGTCGTGATCGACGGGGCGGCACATGAGGGCGTCCGCGTGGGATTGACACGATGCCGGCGGGCGCCAAGGGGTTCGAGGTGAGAACGGCGGGGAAGTGCATGGTGATGGACGAGGACGACATCGGATTCCTGCGGGACGCGGCCGACGACGCGGCGTTCGATCGTTTCGTGCGCCGCCACATGGGCGACGTCTATCGCTACGTGACCTGCCGCATCGGTCCTGACAGAGCACTGGGCGTGACGGCGGACGTCATGCGCAGAGCCCGTGATCGCGCCGATCGGTGCACCACCGAGGCGTCGTCGACGGAGCCGTGGCTCCTCGGGATGGCATCGCTCGCCGTGGACGGACACGGCCGGGCGGAGGCCGCATATCTGGCCCGTCTCGCCGATGAGACGACGGGCATCGCGCCCGGCGCACGAGCGCTGGCCGGGATGAAGACGCCGCGTCGTGACGCGCTTCTTCTCACTGAGGCCGGCGGGCTCACGCCACAGCAGACGGCGGAGGTCCTGGGAGTTCCCGTGGGTACCGCGGTCGGATGGATCGAGGATGCACGGGCACGGCTGCCGGGCGGCCCGGCCGAGGTCGTGCGCGAACTGGCCCCCGGTCCGCCGGGGGATCTGGCCGAACGCGTTCTGGCCCGGACGGCGGCGCCGGCCGCGGTCACGTCCCCGGCGGCCTCGCGACCCGACCCCGCGCCGGGACCCCTGCACCGGTCCTCCCTCGTCGCCGCCGTCGTGCTCGCCCTGGTCGCCTCGATCGCCGCCCTCGTCCTGGGTCGAGGCTCCCGCCCGTCCCCGGTGCTCGAGGCGCGGGTCGACTGGGGAATGCTCGTGACGTTCCGGGTCTATCCCCCTCCCGGTGTCCCCATGGAGGACATTCGTGTCGGTATGACATCAGACCTGGCCCGTGTGGCGCGCGGCATGGACGGTGCCGGTGTGGCGGTCGTGTCCGCGGAGGAGGATCGCATCACCGTCCGTCTTCCCGGTGTGACGGAGCTGGAGGACGCCCTCCCCGACCTGTCCGCATGGCGGCCCACCCTGAGCGGGGAAGGCGACCCGCACGATCCCGTCTTCAAGAAGAACCTGCTCGCCCGTCTGGGTCCCGCCGAGCGGGAGCAGGCCCTCGCCATGTGGGATGCGGTCTCTCACCAGACGTTCCTCGCCCCGTTCTCCGTCACGCGCTACGGCGTCGTGCCCACGATCAGCACGCTGCCCGTCGTCGTATCCCCGGTGGACGACGACGATGCGGGACGGGGAGTGATGCGGTGGCATCGGCTGGCGGGCGGGCACTTCGACGGTGCCGACTATCGGCTGCTGGGAGGGGAGAGGAACGGACGGCTCGATGCCGTCGCCGTCGTCGGCGGCTCCGACGTGTCGTCCGGTCCGGATCAGGTGTGGGACGTCTTTCCGGTGTGCCGGCCCCGTATCGGTACCCCCCGCGTCGTCGTCTGTGCGACCGAGAACGACACGACCAGCCGGACGGTCGTCCATCGGTCGTTCGGTCGTGCGCAGGGCGGGGCCGGGCGCATCGCCGTGACGTTCGCCGGTGTCACTCGTAAGGCGATCATCCAGAACGGCTGGTGGTTCGCCCGAATCGACGTGACGGCGACACCGCGGACGATGTCCGCGGCCGACGCCCGGATCGTCGCCTGGGATCGCGACGGCCGTCGCATCCCGATCGTGACGGACCCCGGCGATGGGGGATGTTGCCTCCCGTTCCCATGAGCGGATCGAACGGGCCTCGTCCCTGGTTGCGTGTCGTGATCACCTCGCGGGACGGCCCGGCGTCCGTGTTGGCTGGTTTTGGATCGGCCGGCGTTCGTCCGATCGTGGCGGTCATGACCTCGGCGGCGTCGGCCGCCGTCGCCCCGGACCCGGTCGACGAGTCATCCGGCGCATGGAGGCGAAGACCCCCGGTTGTCCGCCGACTGAAACGATGGAGAGGGGTGGCGACCAATACGGGGTGAATGGACACCGATCGTGAACTTCTGAGCCGGGCCGCCGAGCCGGCGATGTTCGAACAGTTCGTGCGACGCCATGTGGACGTCGTGCACCGCTACGTCTCCGGTCGTTTGGGAGCACCGGACGCGGACGAGGTCACCAACGATGTCTTCCTGGTCGCCTTCCGCCAGGCGGATCGCTTCCGCGGTGACAATCCGTCCGCGCGGCCGTGGCTCCTGGGCATCGCCACCAACCTGATGCGCAACCGGCGGCGCCGTGAAGCCCGTCATCTGAAGCACCTCGCGCAGACCGGTGTGGACCCGGTGGATCCCGTGGCACCCGCGCGCGACCTCGACGGTATGGATCCACGGCTCGCGGCCGCACTCGCCCGGATGCGTCCGCGCCACCGCGAGGTGCTCTTCCTCACGGCCGTCGCGGAGCTCACCGTCCCGGAGATCGCGGAGGCCCTGGACGTCCCGGAGGGGACGGTCAAGACCTGGCTGCACCGTGCGCGCGCTCACGCCGCGCGTGAACTCTCGCGTCCGTCGTCGTCGGCGGCGGACCCCGTTGTCCCCGAACCCGATGGAGACCTGACATGAACGTCGACGACGCCATGCGGCGATTCCGTGCGTCGATCCCCGGCCCGTCCGATGCTCTCGTGATGAGGATCGTGGAGTCCACGACGAGCGGTGTGCACCGATCACCACGACGACGCCACGTCTCGTCACGAACGGTTCTCGTCACAGCGACGGTGATGACGGCACTCGTCGTGATCGTCGCGCTCGGATTCCTGATCCGCGGCGGCGCGGGCCCCTCGGCGGCTCCGGCGGCGCCGGCGATCCCGCCGGCTCGCGTGGACTGGGGGATGGTCGCGACCGTGCGGCTGAAGCCCGACCCGGGCATCTCGATCGATGAGATGCGTGAGCGGTTCACGACTGCGCTCGCGTTCCGAGTTCACGATGACGATGGAGCGGGGGTGGAGGTGCTGTCGGCATCCGGCGACGCGGTGACGGTTCGCCTGCCGGGAGCCGAAGACGCGAACTGGCAGGCGAAGCCCTTCCTGACGTTCGGTCGCATTCTCATCTTCGACGACGAGTCGAGTGTCATCGCATCGGGCCCTGACCTCCGGTCACTGGAGGCAGACGCCAAGCGGCTGACCACGTCAGGTACTCCGCTCGTCTACTACGTCCAGTCGAACCTACGGCCCGGATTGGGGTGGTCAGGGCCAGAGCGCATCGCATCACGAGCCACCGCCGAGGGACGCCTGAGAGACCATGGTGGCGGTCAGGCGGTCATGATCGCCGTTCCCGCCGATCTCGCGGTGGTCGGTGGTGGCGACGGAAGCGATGTGAGCCTGATCCGTCCCACCCAGGTTGTTCCGTCATCGGCGGTTCGCGCGGTGCGGATGGAGGGGGATGCGGCCATCATCGCGATCGACCCTGCCCACCGTCCGGACCATGACCGCCGTGTCCGGGTCTTCGTCAGCATCCCGAAGGCCGGCGACGCCGGCAATGCTTCGATCGATGTCCTTCCCGGTGCCAATGCGGCTCCGGTCGGTGCGGGAACGCTCACGACGTCCGGTGACCTCCGTGTCGAGAATGCCCAGATCGGAGAGTCGATCGTGGGGAGACCGGATCTCGGCGGTCGTGTCGAGACCATCGCCACACGCGCTTACGGCACACGCCCACCTGAGCCGGGTACGGAATACGCACCTCGTGGTGCTCGGGTCGTAGCCGGCCTCGGCGTGCCTGTGGGCACGAAATGGATTCGGCTGGTGGGGGCGGCGTTCGACGGCAAGGAACACGTCCTCATCGGGGCCACACATGACGGCGCGCTGTTCGGGGTGGGGACCCACGTCCTCGGCGAGAAGACCTACCCGGACGGCAGATGGGGCTTGGCCGGATTCGGTGGATCGAAAACGGATCCTTGCCCCGTCGGTGTCGGTACACCGCGTGTCACCTCGTGCGGACCGATGGGATTCGCCGATCCGCCTCGCGATGGCAAGGTCCGGGTGACATACAGGAATTACGGGCGAGTGCGGCCAGGTGTTCAGCGCGTCCGGGTGCACTTTCAGGGCAGTGTGCAGGATGCGGTCATCGAGAATGGCTGGTGGCTGGCGAGCGTCAGCGTGGAGGTGCCCGAGATCAAGGACGACCCGACGGGTATCCAGGCGGTTGGAGCGACCGGCTGGGTGCGGGTCACCGCAGCAGACGCCGAAGGGAACGAATTCACGGTGCCGACTCGCTTCGCCGGTGCGGTGACCGGAGTCTCTCCCGCTCCATGACCTGCGAGCATCGGACGGAGTGGTCATCGCGCTGACGTCCCGCTGCGCCATGCGGGGTTCTGGGATCGGCGCCATCGCCGGATGAGGATGTGAGAGCGACCGAGTGGATGAGGCGGTCGTCTCCAGCAGCGAGCGGGGGTGTAACCATTCGTCGAGTCGACGGCGAATAGGGAGTGATGGAAACGGATTCCGAGCTCCTGCGACGGGTGGACGAGTCCGAGATGTTCGAGCGGTTCGTCCGGCGGCATGTCACGATGGTGCACCGGTATCTCGCTCGCCGTCTCGGGGCCTCCGACGCCGACGAGATCACCAATGACGTGTTCCTCACGGCGTACCGGCTGGCGGGGCGTTTCCATTCGGATGCGGATTCCGCGCGGCCGTGGCTTCTCGGCATCGCCACCAACCTCGCCCACACGCGTCGTCGGCGCGAGGCCCGCTACCTGCGGCACCTGGCGACGACCGGAGTGGACCTCGCCGACGCCGCCGCGCCCGTGAGGGACCTGGACGGGCTGGAGCCGCGTCTGGCGGCATCGCTTGCGCGGATGCGTCCTCGGCACCGCGAGGTGCTGTTCCTCTCCGCGGTGGCGGGACTGACGACTCGCGAGATCGCAGAGGCGCTGGAGGTGAAGGAGGGCACCGTCAAAGGATGGCTGCACCGGGCCCGCACCCGCGCCGCCCGTGACCTGACCGACGTGGTGACACCCGCGGAAAACACCGTTCCGAAGACCGATGGAGGACTGGCATGAACGTCGATGACGCGATCCGCGACTTTCGGACTTCCGTCCGCGGCCCGGCGGAGCGACTGGTCGACGAGATCGTGGCGGCTGCTCCCTCGACGAGGCGTGTGCGATCTCGACCCCGGGTGACTGGCCGGACGGTCGTCGTAGCCACCTCGGTCTCAATGGCTTTTCTTGTCGTAGTGACGCTAGCCATCGTCCTTCGTGGTGGGAATCGGCCGGATCCGGCGCCCGCGACGCCGGTCGTACCTCCTGCCCGCGTGGCCTGGGGGATGGTCGCGACGGTGAAGCTGACACCGGACCCGGGCGTCTCGATCGAGGAGATGCGCGAACGGTTTGCGAGGGCCCTCGCGTTCCGGGTTCACGACGACGATGGAGCCGGTGTGGAGATCATCGATCAGCGTGACGACACCGTCCGTGTGCGTCTGCCTGGGGCGGAATTGGAAGCGCAGGCAAAGGGGTATCTCCGGTTCAGTCGATTGGTCCTCGTGGATGAGGCCACGGACGTGCTCGCGTCCGGGCCGCGGCTCAGAAGCCTGAAGGCGGCCGCTCAGAAGCTCATCGGACCATCGACGCCCACGGCCTACTACGTGCAGATGGTCGAGGGCGGTGGCAAGGCGGTGAGCCAACCGACGCGGTTCGACAGCCGGTCGAAGGCATCGGCGGGGGGCCGGTGGATCGGGGCGGGGGCTGGCCAACCGAAGGCCAGTCCCTGTG
>CALMEC010000404.1 GCA_937862675.1 uncultured Actinomycetes bacterium | reverse complement strand
CCCATGCCGGTCTCCTCGAAGCTCTGGCGCATGACGCCGTCGAAGAGGCCGATCGTCCGGACGAGGTCGCGCCGCTCGGGACGGATGACGGTGACGGTGCGGATCCGCGCAGGCATCCGGTACGCCCCGCCGGTCACGCGCGACGTGCGATCCGCCGACGTGAAGTACGCCATCGAACGGGCCTTCTCCCGCAACGTGGCCAACCCGTACGTGGGCCGGTACCTGTCATCGATCCACGGTGCGCCCGTCGCGGGCACCGGGCCGATACGGCCGATCCCGGGGATCCAGACCCCGGACGACCGGACGATCGTCTTCCGGCTCGATCGTCCGGAGGCCAATATGGTGGTCCAGGCGCTGGCCCTTCCGGTGTCGATCCCGGTTCCCCGGGCATATGCCGCCCGCGCGGACGCGACCGTCCCGTCGATCTATGGCTCCCGCCTGCGTCCCGCCTCGACGGGCCCGTACATGTTCTCGCCGGCGTCCACCGCGGCGCGCCTGCGGCAGCAGGGTGTGGTGCTCGTCCGCAACCCGAACTGGTCGGCGGACTCCGACGACCGGCCCGCGTATGCGGACACCATCCGGGTGCGCTTCGGCCGGTCCAACCGTGCGCGTGCGCTGCGTGAGACCCTCGACGGGAGCGGTGTGATCTGCTGCGGGACGACGGCGATCCCTGATCCCCTGCTGGCGCGGGCGATGGCGGACCACCCCGGCCAGGTCGGGTTCATCGCGGACGGGGGCACGCGCTCCATCGCCCTCAACACCTCGCGCCCTCCGTTCGACGACGTCAACCTCCGCAGGGCCGTCGCCGCGGCCCTGGACCGTGCGGAGCTCCGACGGCTGGCGGGCGGCGAGGCGACCGGGCAGATCGCGACGGGCTGGCTCGCGCCGGGCATCCCGGGCAGCGTCGCCGCGGGCGGGGAGCGGCAGAACACGGATCGTGACTACCTCGTGAACCCGGCCGGGGACGCGGCCGTCGCACGGCGCTACATGGACGCGGCCGCCGCCGACGGGCTTCCCATCCGCCGGGGGACATGGGTCGGCGAGACGCCCATCACGCTGGTGACCTCCGGCGCCGACACGACCCGTCCTGTCGCGAACGCCGTGCGACAACAGCTGGAGTCGCTCGGCTTCACCGTCACCGTGCGGACGGTGACGGGGGCGGTGAACCAGGCGCGGTGGTGCGGGGCGTCCAGGGCGGAGGTCGCCGTTTGCCCGATGACCTGGGTCCCGGACCTGATCGATCCGCAGGCGGTGTTCGACCCGCAGTTCGCCGCCGGGGCGATCCGCCGCAGCGGCGGGACGAACTGGTCGCGCTTCGCCGATCCCGAGGTGACCGCGGAACTCGCGGCCGCCGGGAGCCGGACGATGGGGCAGGGTCGCGAGCAGGCCTATGTCGCGCTGAACCGGCAGATCGCGGATGTGGTCCCGGCGATCCCGTGGCTGTGGGGTCAGACCGCCGTGATCCATTCCCGCGACACCGTCAGCGTCGCCAACCGCGTCAGCGGGCTGACCGATCTGAGCTACTCGTGGATCTCCCGTCCCTGACGGGTGCGGAGGTCGTCAGCCGGACGTGCCGACGCCGATGAGGGCGTCCAGCTCGCCGGCGCTCTCCAACGCCGAGAGCTCCGTCCAGCCGCCCACGGGGGTGCCGTCGATGATGATCTGCGGAACGGTCATCTGCCCGGTGATCTCGTGGATGCGCAGGCGGGCCTCGTGGTCGTCGAGGGCGATGTGGATCTCCTCATAGGGGACGCCCTTGCCGTCGAGGAGGCTCTTGGCGCGCATGCAGTAGGGGCAGCGGTCGCTGGTGTACACGGTGATCTCGGCCATGCCCGGGATGGTAGGGCATCTCCGCGGAACGAGCCGTCGGACCGCGATTCGTCACACGGGGGCGAGACCGCTGACAGCGCTGGTGTCAGACACTTAACACGCGGTTCCCGAGTGTCGACGATCACCTCGCCCCGAGAGGGCCTGTCGTCCACGGGATACCATCGGCGAAGGCAGTGATCGGAGGGTGTGATGGACCGGCGGGCTCCGAGTATCGACCGCGTTCTTGAGACGGCGCTCTACGTGGACGACATGGACCGTGCGCGCGGCTTCTACGAGGACGCGCTCGGTCTGACCCCGATCACCGCCGACGCGCGGTTCACGGCCTACGACGTCGGCGGGAACAACGTCCTTCTGCTGTTCCGCCGGGGCGCGACACTCGAGAGCGTCACGCTGCCGGGCGGAACGATCCCCCCACACGACGGGCACGGACCACTGCACATGGCGTTCGGCATCGCGGAGGACGATCTCGCCGCGTGGGAGGAGCATCTCCGCGAGCGCGGCATCGCGATCGAGGCCCGGACCGAGTGGACGCGCGGCGGGCGGAGCATCTACGTCCGCGATCCCGACCACCACCTGGTCGAGTTCGTCACGCCGCGCGTCTGGCCGACGTACTGAGCGGTGTCACCGGGCGGAGGCCCCGGGGCGTCCCTCCATGCCTCGCTCCGGTGCTCCCCCATACGGATCGGGCGGATCCGCGGACGGTGCCGGGCACGCGAAGGGCGGCGACCGGGGCGAGACCGGCGGCCGCCGCGCACCCGCGCCGGCTGCCAAACTTCGGTGGTGTTCGAGACCGACGCCATCGTCCTGCGGTCCATCCGGTACGGCGAGGCCGACAGCGTCCTCACCCTCTATACCCGTGACCAGGGCCGGGTCTCGGCCATCGCCAAGGGCACGCGGAAGTCGACGTCCAAGCTGGGAGGACGTCTGCAGCCGTCCGTCCTGGTGCACCTCGGACTGCATCGTGGGCGCGGCGACCTGTGCACCATCCGCCACGCACAGGTGCTCGACGCCCATGCCGGGCTCTGGATGGAGGGCTACCGGATGCGCGCGTCCAGCTCCATCCTCGAGGCGGCGGTCCGGGTACTGGTGGAGGAGGAACCCAACGACGGGGCGTTCAACCTGCTCCGCAACGGCCTGGCACACCTCAGCCACGCGACGCCGGGAGAGGGCGCGCCACGCCACGACCCGGTGGTCCTCGGTGTCCACGCCAAGCTCTTGGTCGTGGCCGGGCTCCTCCCGCGGCTGGCCTCCTGTACCGGGTGCGGGGCCGAGGGGCCCTTCACAGCGTTCTCGGCACGGACCGGCGGTGTCCTGTGCGCTGCCTGCGCCGGTCTCGGCGAGCCGGTGTCGCCCGATGTGTTCCAGGGATTCGCCGAACTCATCGGCAATCCGCTCGCGGCACCGGGGGTCGGGCCGTTCCCGTCCGGGGTGGCGGACGGGGTCGAGCGTCTGATCGGCCTCGTGCTGCAGGAACATCTCGGTGTGAGGCTGCGGTCCGGGGTGGCGCCGTGAGCGTTCCGGGGCGACCTGCCCGCACGGCATCCCGGGCGGCTGCTTTACTGCTTCGGTACTCCGCGGCCACAGGGTCACGGGCAGCTGACCGGCAGACGGATCGCGGGACGGGTTCCGCCCGCATCGGACGACGAAATGGGGACGGATGGGTGACTTCGCGGCGGATCTGACAGCGGCGTATGCGTTCGAGGGGCCGGCCCTCCATCTGGGACGACCGTTCACAGACCCGGCCGCGCCGCTCACCGACGTCGACGTCCGGATCCCGCTCTCACTGGTCAACCGCCACGGCCTGATCGCCGGGGCGACCGGCACCGGCAAGACCAAGACGCTCCAGCTCATGGCCGAGCAGCTCTCCGCCGCCGGTTGCCCGGTGTTCGCGCCGGACATGAAGGGCGACCTCGCGGGCATCGGCGCACCGGGGACCGAGAACCCGAAGATCACCGAGCGGGCAACGGGTCTGGCATACGAGTGGATCCCCAAGGGCGCCCCCATCGAGATCATGTCGCTCACCGGCGAGGACGGGGTGCCGATCCGTGCGTCGCTGACGCAGTTCGGCCCGACGCTCCTGTCGAAGGTCCTGGACCTGAACGACACGCAGGAGTCGAGCCTCGCGCTGGTGTTCCGCTTCTGCGAGGAGCGGGAGCTCCTTCTCATCGACCTTGAGGATCTCCGTGCGGCGCTCGCGTACCTGGTCGGCCCCGGGAAGGGCGATCTGAAGCAGCTGGGCGGCCTGTCGACGGCCACGGTCGGCGTGCTGCAGCGGAAGGTCTCCCAGCTGGAGGCCGACGGGGGAGACATCTTCTTCGGCGAGCCCGGTCTCGACATCCGCGACCTCATCCGCACCACACCGGACGGACGCGGCATCGTCACGATCCTGTCGCTCCCGTCGGTGGCCACCAAGCCCCGGGTGTTCTCGACATTCCTGATGTGGATCCTCTCCGAGCTGTTCGAGGAGCTCCCGGAGGTCGGCGACCCCGACCGGCCGACGCTGGCGTTCTTCTTCGACGAGGCGCACCTGCTGTTCGACGGCGCCAGCAAGGGGTTCCTGGAGGCCGTCACCCAGACCGTCCGCCTCGTCCGGTCCAAGGGCGTCGCGGTGTTCTTCGTCACCCAGCTCCCCACGGACCTCCCGGCGCCCGTGCTAAGCCAGCTCGGCCACCGCGTGCAGCATGCCGTGCGCGCCTTCACGCCGCAGGACGCGCGAGCCCTCAAGGAGGCCGTCGCGACCTTCCCGACCACCGACCACTATCCCGACCTGGGGGAGATGCTCCAGTCCCTGGGAGTGGGGGAGGCCGCGGTCACCGTCCTGGACCAGAAGGGGGTGCCCACGCCGGTCGCGGCGACGCGCATCTATCCGCCCGCATCCCGCATGGACGTCCTCACGCCTGAGGAGCGCGCGGCGGTCATCGGGGCCAGCACGCTCCAATCCAAGTACGGGCAGCGGGTCAATCGTGAGAGCGCGGAGGAGATCCTCGCGGCCCGTCTGGACGGCGACACGGCACGCGTTGACGACGCCATCGAGCGCGCCGATCCGGCACCGCCGCGCCGCGCCGCGCCGAAGGACGACGAGTCACTCGCCGATCAGGTCGGCGGGATCCTCAAGTCGCCCGTCGCGAAGGAACTCATCCGCGGCGTTTTTGGAATGCTTCGTGGACGGAAGCGACGCTGATGGAGGACCCGATGCCGCGAGGTGATGGATGACGGACGTGGACCGCTACCGACGCGGAAGCCTCGGGGACCTCATTCAGCTCGTGATCGACGGATGGGAGATCACGCACCTGCACTACGGCGACGTGTGCGGTGATCCCGAGACGACGGCAGAGAGCCCGGCGGCGTTCATCGTCCTGCGGAGACCCGACAGCGGTCTGCGCGCGCTGTACATCCCGGACGACGAGCGGACGCTGTCGCACCGCGGGCTCGTCGAGCTCTTCCGGCAGTCACCCCGGATCTGGAAGCACCGTACCGCCGACGCGGTACGGGCACGGCTCCGCGAATACGTGGAGGCGGAGACCCTGCGCCGCCCGGAGGAGTGGGGTGCCGTCCTCGACCCGGCCGACCTTCCCATGGACGCCCGGCCCGAGGAGCTGGTGGACGTCATCGGCCTGGGACAGGTCGAGACGATCGAGGGCGTCACCGTCGCCGTCCTGTCCATCGAGCGGTACCGCTCGTTCTCACGCGTGCGCTACCTGGCGCACACCGTGGGCAGCATCAGCCGCGGGTCGCTGGCGGCGCTCGACGTGCTGGTGGTCGACAACGTGGGGCGCCGCTACCGGTCGGCGTCGATGGGGGTCGAGCGTGCGGGCAGCCGCCTGGAGGGTGTCATCGCCCTCACCCCGGGCATCCCCCGTGACGTCACCGCGCTCACGGTCACCATCGGCACGCTGGGCGTGTCCGGACCGGACGGTCATCTCGGCCCGTGGGTCTTCCCGCTGGTCCTGCCGACGCCGGGGCTCGGCTGATGCCGGCCGCCGGGGACTGGGCCGCGCAGCGTGACGTCCCGGAGGAGCCGGACCCCTTCCGCAACGCCTTCCAGCGCGACCGCGACCGCATCATCCACACCAAGCCGTTCCGGCGCCTGAAACACAAGACACAGGTCTTCATCTCACCGGAGGGCGATCACTACCGCACCCGGCTCACGCACACCCTCGAGGTGTCGGGACTGGCCCGGACCGTCGGACGGGCCCTCGGATTGAATGAGGACCTGGTCGAGGCCATCGCCATGGGACACGACCTCGGGCACGCACCCTTCGGGCACGCGGGCGAACAGGCGCTCGACGAGGTCCTGCGCGAACGGTTCGGCCGGTCGTTCCTCCACAACGAGCAGAGCCTCAGGATCGTCGAGCACGTCGAGAGGGACGGTGCCGGACTCAACCTCACCGTCGGCGTCCGCGACGGCATCCTGCACCACACGGGCACCGGTCTTCCGCGGAGCCTGGAAGGGCAGATCGTGCGCCTGGTCGACCGGGTCGCCTACGTCAACCACGACATCGAGGACGCGGTCCGGGCGGGGATGCTCCAGCCGGAGGAGCTGCCGCACGAGGAGATCGCGGTGCTCGGCGCCAGCACGACGGAGCGCCTCACGTTCCTCGTGGCCGACATCGTCGAGTCCAGTCGCGATCAGGAGACCATTCGTCAGAGTGACGAGGTGGCCGAGGTCTTCCGCAGTCTGCGTGCCTTCATGTTCCAGCGGGTCTATCTCGCACCGCCGAACAGCGACGAGGCGGACCGGGCGCGCGGCGTGGTGCGCGCGCTGTTCGAACACTTCCTGGAACATCCCGAACTGCTGCCGCCGTCACGTGAGGAGGATCCGGTCACGCGGATCACCGACCACGTGTCCGGTATGACCGATCGCTACGCCCTGCGGGTCTTCCGGGATGCCTTCCTCCCGCACGAGTCCCTCTCGCGGTGAGCGGAACCCTCGGTCGCGCGCAGACCGGATTCGCCGACGGTGAGCGCTACGACCGGGCGCGCCCGGACTATCCGGAGGATGCGGTCGACGCCCTCTGCCGTCACTGCGGGAT
>CALMEC010000403.1 GCA_937862675.1 uncultured Actinomycetes bacterium | reverse complement strand
CGGGAGCGGATGACCGGCACGACGGGCGCCGGCCCGGTCGGTGCCCGATCCGGGGTTCGGACCGGGTAAAGACTGCGGGTACGAAAGGTGACGGAGATTCCTGTCGGCGTAACGTCGCGGCATGACCACGTCTCGTCGGATACTCAGCACCGCGGCGCTCATCGGGATGCTCCTCATCGCCCTCCCGGCCGCCGATGCCGCGAAGGGCCCCGCCGTGAGCGTCACCGCGGCGAACCCGAAGCCCGTCGCCCGTGCGCACTGGACGGCGGTGAAGGTCCGCATCGCCAATCGGACCGGGACTCCCATGTCCGGCCTGGTCCTGGCGGTGAAACCGGCGAGGGGCGTGGCCGCATCGGTCGTGGGGGCGCGGAAGGGTGCACTCCAGCGTGCGGTCCCGGCGATCCGGGCGCATCGGTCCGTGACGATCGTCGTCCGCCTGCACCCGGGGAGGAACGCCGCCGTCCGCTCCGTCTCGACGGTCAGCGTCACCCGGCGGGGACGCCTGAAGGCCCGACGCGGGATACCGGTGACCGTCCGCGTGTCCCGACCGGCGCCGGCCATCCCCGCGAACCCGCTGGTGGGGCGGTACTTCTACACCACCTACCTCGTGGGCGCGACGATGTACTACCGGACGTACTACTTCGCCAGCGATCGGTTCGCCTACAAGGGGCGCCCCTCCGGCGGACTTCCCGCCTGCTCGACGGGGGCCACGGCCGGCGTCTCCGACGGCTGCATCCCGTACACGTACGACACGGCGACGGGAACCGTCACCGTCGACGGCATGACCGGATCGGAGACTCGTCCGCATCTGCTCAAACTGAACGGGGTCGGGTATGCCGAGGCGGTCCCGCCGGCCGTGGGCGCGACGTTCGCCACGACCGTCCACAACCTCCAGGGCGCGGGTCTGTGCGGGACGTCCTGCGTGTTCTCGACCAGCACGATCAGCTTCACGGCGGCCGGATACTTCGCCTATACGAGCACGGTCAGCGGGTCGACCCCGGACGGCGGGTTCTCATATCTGCCCGCCGAACAGCACGGCACCTACCGGGTCCTGTCCGGCGGGCGGCTGGAGCTCACGTTCGCGAGCGGTCAGGTCCAGGTGAGAACGATCGTCCTCATGCTGAACCGGGCGGATCAGCCGGACCCGGCCTACGCGATGCTCCTGGACGGCGCGATCTACTGGGGACCGGGCTCGGGGGTCTGAGCGCACGGGCGTCGTCGGGTCGGCGACACCACCGGGTCCGGTACATCCGGTGTGCGGTGTCCGACGTGGACCTGTCGATCTCGATCATCGAGATCGACAGGTCCCTCACCGCGGTACCGCCTACTTGCTCCGACGATTGACGACGATGTTCTGTGCGTAGATCGTCTTGTACCCGGTCACGGGCGGGCAGCTGGAGATGAGCCGCTGCACGTTTCCGTTGGGGAGGATCAGCTTGGCGTAGGTGCCGTTCTTCGGCCGGTAGACGAGCCTCACGCCCGAGTAGGCGCTGCTGTCGGCATTCGACATGATCGCGGTGACCACGCGGCGGGGGCCGACCTTCCGGGCGAACCACGGGAGCTTCCTGGCGTCGACGACCTTGGCGGTCGTGTACTCCAGCCGGGGGAGGGTGGAACGGCCCTTCGCCGTCGCCAGACGTGTCGTCAAGGTCTTGGTGCCGAGACGTCGTGCACCGAGGATCTTCTGACCCGGCTGGGGGCGGTAGTAGAACGACGTCACGCCGTCTGCGTAGATGACGCTGTTGAACCGGGGACGCGTCGGGCATGTCTGAACGGGGGTCGGCGTCGTCGGGGTGGTCGGGGTCGGGTCCTTCGGAAGCTCGCTCACGACGGTGAACGTCCGCGTCACCACCTTCTGCGGTCCGTCGTTCTGCGCGGTGAACCCGACGAAGAACGTGACCGTGTGGGTGCCCAGCGGGATGTCCGCAGGGAGAGGGACGGCTCCGGCGAGGGCGCCGTTCGAGGCCTTCAGGGTGATGGGAGTGCCGGTGCCGTCGAGGCGTGCACTGACGGTCTGGCCACCGTCGTTGTCGAGCGGCCAGTAGTCGATCGGGCTGCGCAGAAGCCCGGTGCCGCTGAATCCGACGGACGTACCCGGGAGGACCGACTGGGTCACCTGGATGTCGCCCGTGTCGGCCACGACCGCATACGGGGCGTAGACGCTGCGACCCGACGCCAGAAAGCGCAGCCAGAAGGTGCCGATGGTGTCGGTGGGCACCGCGATGGTGCCGGCGGCGTTGCCGGACGCGTCGGTGGTCACCGTCCCGACGACGCCGTTGTCCGGTGTCCCGGGCGGCTTGATCGCGCCGTCGTTGATCTTGATGCTCAGCGTCTGGTTCGGCGAGAAGCCCGTGAGGCGGTACGGCACGACGGATCCGGCACGGAGCTTCGGGATGTCGTCGTACGGATGGTTCGCCATGTAGTCGACCGGGAGGTCGGCGGCGGGACCGATGACCGCGGTCGCCCCGCTCCCGACGACGGGGGCCGGCAGCGTGGAACTGACGGCGAAGTCGACGTGCACGCTCCGAGGTGCGGGAGCGCTGGTGACGAAGCGCAGGAGATGCTTGCCCGAAGCGAGTTCGGCGGCGAAGGCGGGCTGCGCGATCGCGAGGTTGACCGTACCGCTGACGTTTCCGCTCGCGTCGGCGACCACCTGGGCGAACGCATCGGCCGTGTACGGGACCGACGGGTTGGCTCCCGCCGGCGCTTCCGGTCGACTGGCGAGGACCGGAAGGACGAGTCCGTCGTCGACCTTGATCGTCAGCGTCTCTCCGGCGGTGAAGCCGGACCCCGTGTAGCTGACGAGGGAGCCGGGCTGGACGACGTCGGCACCGACCGTGATGGTGGCGCCGTTGCGGTTCTCCTGAGGGCCGCCGGGAGGGATCGCGGACGCCGCGGCCGGCAACGCGACGGCCAGCACCAGCGCGGCGACGAATGACCGGCGGGCGGTGCGTCGTCCGGGGGTCGTTCGTCCGGCCGGCCGGGGCAGCGAGCGAGGCTGCGTGAGCATCGTGTGAGGACTCCTGTCGATGGTGGGGGTGATCACTTGCCGCTCCGGATGACCGTCATCGGGACGCCGCGCGCCGCGCCGCTGCCCGGTGTGATGACGAGGACGCCGGAGTTACGGGTGCGTGCACCGACGACCTGTCGGCCGGCGGGAGTGAGGCGGAAGGTGGCGGTGTGGCTCCGGCCGTCGGCGGGGATCTCGACCCGCGTGGCGGAGACGAGCCGCACGATTCGCATCTGCTTTCCGACGCGGACCTTCGTCCGGGTCCGCAGCCCGAACGACACGACGGTATGCGCGGTGACCGGGCGGAACGTCAAGCGGAGCGTGCGCCCGTTGGTGCCCACGGTGCGCGAGGCGACGGTCGGGAGGGGGGCGATGGTCGTTGCTCCGCCGCCGGTGCCCCCCGTGCCGGGCGTGGTGCTGCCGGAACCACCGGTCGGAGCCGGTTCGGTGCAGGTGGCGGTGGTGCGGAAGTCGGCGTGCAGGCTGCGCATGGACGCGACGCCGTCGGCCTTGTTATAGGCCCACGAGCCGGAGAGGAATCGGAGGAGATGCGTGGCGTT
>CALMEC010000402.1 GCA_937862675.1 uncultured Actinomycetes bacterium | reverse complement strand
GATCCGGGCCGAGACGATCTTCGTGTTCGACCATACCGGGCCGATCGGCGGCATCGTGACGCGAGCCCCGTCGCTCCGCAAGGTGGACGCGACATTCGTCGGCCGCACCGCCCATGCCGGCATCGAACCCGAGAAGGGACGCAGCGCGATCACCGCTGCGGCACGCGCCGTCTCACGCATGTCACTCGGACGCATCGACGAGGGGTCCACCGCCAACATCGGCACCATCTCCGGAGGCACCGCCACCAACGTCGTCGCCGAGCGGTGCCGCATCACCGCCGAGGCCCGCAGCCTGGACGACGGGATCCTCTCCCAGCAGATCATGGGGATCCTCGACGCGCTGACGTGGGCGGCCACCGAGACCGAGGTCGATCTCGAGACGACGGTCGTCACGGAGTTCACCGGATACCGAATCCCGCCCTCCGATCCGGGACTCGCCATCGCCCGCCGGGCGCTCACCGCGTGCGGGTTCACCCCCCACGAGGTAACCACGGGCGGCGGATCCGACACCAATGCCTTCCGCGCGAACGGCATCTCGTCCATCAACCTCTGCAACGACATGATGGACGTCCACACCGGCTCCGAGCGGATCGCCGTCACCAGCATCGAGCGCGCGGTCGACGTCGCGGTGGCCCTCATCAGGGAGTCGACGGCCCCCACCGCATCGTGACCGCGCTCGCGTTCGTGTGCCTCGGCAACATCTGCCGGTCACCGACGGCGGCCGCCGTGATGTCCCGGCTGGTGGAGGACGCAGGCCTCTCCGACCGCATCACCGTCGAGAGCGCCGGAACCGCAGGCTGGCACGTCGGTGAGGGACCGGATCCCCGGACGGCCGGGGCGGCCCGACGCCGGGGCATCCCGATGGACCACGTCGCGCAACAGTTCACGTCGCGTGACTTCGCGCGCTTCGACCTCGTGCTCGCGATGGACGACGACAACGTCGACGCCCTCCGGCGAATCGCACCCGACGACGCGGCGCGCCACAAGATCCACCTGCTGCGGGACTTCGACCCGGACAGCCCCGCGGGCGCAATCGTGCCCGACCCCTACTACGGGGGCCCGTCCGGGTTCGAGGAGGTGATCGACCTCACCACGGCCGCCTGCGAAGGCCTCCTCCGCCGGATCGTGGACGGTGAGGCCCCGTGAGCCCCGAGGTGGCCGGCGCCGTCGCCGACGCCGTCGGGGCCCGGATCACGTCCGCGTTCCCCATCGCCGGCGGCAGCATCGCGACGACCGTCCGGGCCACGCTCGATGACGGCCGCGTCGTGGTCGTGAAGCACGATGACCGGTCGACGCCGGGGATGTTCAGCGGAGAGGCCCATGGGCTCGGCTGGCTGCGCGTCGACGGCGGGCCCCGCGTCCCCCGCGTCCTCGCGGCGCGCGACACGCCGCCGGGATTCCTGGTCATGGAGTGGATCGAGTCCGGGCCCGCCACGCGTGCGACGGAGATCGCGACGGGTCGTGCACTCGCCACCCTGCACCGGGCGGGCGCGCCGTCGTTCGGGCTCGATCGCCCCAACCAGCTCGCGACCATCGACCAGGACAACACGCCGGCCACCACCTGGCCGGAGTTCCTGCGTGAGCGTCGCATCCTGCCGCTCACCCGCCGGGCGGTGGACACGGGCGGCCTCCCCGCGACTCTCGCCTCCGCGCTGGAGCGGCTCGCCGCGGATCTGGAGGACCTCACCGGACCGGACGAGCCGCCGGCCCGGTTGCACGGCGACCTCTGGGCGGGGAACGCGATGACCGACTCGGAGGGGCGCCCCGTGGTCATCGATCCGGCGGTCTACGGCGGTCACCGGGAGATCGACCTCGCGATGATGCGTCTCTTCGGCGGATTCCCCGAATCCGTGTTCGAGGCGTATGACGCGACATACCCCCTCGCCTCCGGCCATGAGGAGCGGGTGGCCCTCAACCAGATCGTCCCGCTGCTCGTCCACGTCGTCCTCTTCGGCGCGGGTTATGTGAGCCGCCTGCGCTCGGCCGTCGGCCGGTACGTGCCGCTGACCTGAGTCCGACTCCAGGGGAGATCGCCCACCACCGTGTCACCTCCGGTGCCTGGCACCGGAGGTGACACGGCCGTCCGGCACCACTTGACGAAACCGCCGTCTTTGCACGTATTTCGTCGAGATGGAGGCTCTGCGTGTCACTGCTGGTGCCTGGCACCGGGAATGACACGCGGCATCTGGGCCACCGGATACCGGGCCGCCGCCCACGCCCTCAGGCGGCCGACGTCCCCCCGGGCCGTCGTGCCAGGAGCTCCTCTGCATGTGCGCGAGCGGTGGCGTCGCCCGGATCGCTTCCCAGCATCCGTACGAGCTCGTCCACGAGGGTGTCCTCCCGGAGGGCGGTCACGGTGGTCGTGGCGCGCCCCTCGTCGTCGACGCCCTTCTCCAGCCGGTAGTGACGATCGGCGACGGCGGCCACCTGCGGAAGGTGAGTGATGACGATGACCTGACGATGCTCGGCGAGGGCCCGGAGTTTCGCCGCGACGGCCGTACCCGTGACACCCCCCACCCCGGCGTCGACCTCGTCGAACACCCAGGTCGCATGGGGCTCGGCGGCGGCGGCCACACCGTGCAGCGCGAGCAGGACTCGTGAGAGCTCGCCGCCGGACGCGACGTCCGCGAGCGGTGCCTCGGGCAACCCGGGGTTGGCGCGGAGGAGGATCTGGGCGCGATCGGCGGGGATGGACGCCTCGTCGGAGGTGACCTCGATGCGCACCTGCGCGTTCTCCATGGCGAGATCGGCCAGCTCCTGCATGACGGCCGTCTCCAGCCGTGGCGCCGCCTCGCGCCGCAGCGAACCCAGTCCGGCGGACAGCTCCCGCGCACGATCGACGAGGGCACGGTGCTCGTCGAGGCGGGTGCGGGGCAGGGTTCGCGCATTCCAGACGAAGAGTTCGCCAAGGT
>CALMEC010000401.1 GCA_937862675.1 uncultured Actinomycetes bacterium | reverse complement strand
CGGGGATCATCCTCCTCATCACCGGGGCGTTCATGGCCGTGGGCGCCCAGTCGACCCTGTGGAGCTGCGTCGCGGCGGTCCTGGTCGGGATCGGGACCTCGCTGGTCCTCGACGAGTTCGCCCTGATCCTCCATCTCCAAGACGTCTACTGGACGGACGAGGGCCGGACGTCCGTCGAGATGGTCAGCCTCGCGGCGGCGTGCCTCGGATTCGTCGTCGTCGGGATCGTTCCCTTCGACGACAGCGACTTCGACGGATCGGGGGGTGCCGTCCGGTGGGTCGGCATCACGATCGCGGTCCTCTCCTACGCCTCCGTTCTCATCTGCGTCCTGAAGGGGAAGTCCCGGCTGGCGCTCGTGGCATCGTTCGTACCGCTCATCGGGTGGATCGGAGCCATCCGGCTGGCGCGGCCGTCATCGTGGTGGGCCCGGCGACGGTACTCCGCGGATGATCTGGACCGTGCCGAGCGACGCGCCCAGGAGTTCGACGACCATCTGTACCCGTGGTTCCGCCGGCTGAGCGATCTCATCGCCGGTAGTCCCTCCCCCAGTGTCTCGGCTGCGCATGGGGCGGCCGCCGGCGGTCAGGCCTCCGGCAGTGAGGGATCGTCCGCACCGGCGGCGGACGGGCCGCACCGAGGCTAGATCCGCCGCGAACGGCCCGACGGCGGCCCAGGGGGACCCCGATCGATCCGGATCCGGGCATCGCGGACCCGGGTGCCCACACCCGACCTGGCGGCCGGGACGCGGCCGGAGGCGTCGCGTTACGCGGCTCCGCGCTGGGGCGAGTCCCAGTCGAGGTCGACGCCGGCGTCCTCGAGGTGACGACGGACCCGCTCGACGTCCGCCTCCACGGGCAGCTCGTTGGTCACCTTCATGATCAGCACCTGGGCGTCGATCTTGGACAGGTCGCCGGAGTCCGACAGCATCCGCTCGGCCACGGCCTCGATCTGGTCGTCCGTCAGCCGCGCCCGCATGAGCGCCAGGAGCGGGAACCGATCCTGGGGAGGGACCCCGTCCGGATACCCGGTGGTGAGCCAGTCGAGGATCGCGGAGAGGACGTTGCCACGACGGGTGACGTCATCGTCGAACGCCACGTCACACTCACCCGAGCCCGACCGCGGGGAGCACGTGCTTCGCGTCGACCAGTACGGCGAGTCCGAAGAGGATCGCCGCGCCGACGACCGATCCGTCACGGCTCGTGTGGACCGCGCTGAAGTGGATGCCCACCGCGAACAGGGCCGGCAGCCCGGCTCCCAGCAGGAGCCCGACGGCGAACACCTTCCAGATGGGCCGAATGCTCTCCAGGATGCTCATTGCCGGTCGATCCTCCTACGCATGGGCGTGCTCGGGGGTTGACGTCGCCGTGCCGGCGGTCGGCGGCTCGCCCGGGCCGGGTCCGACCTCGACCGTGGGTGCGGCGGGAGCGGAGGGGGGAGCGGGGGTGAGTCCGCCGTTCCACTCGGCGTTGACGTTGTCGGCGTGGATCCGATTGCGTGCCGAACGGCGGTAGATGTAGAGGGACAGCGCGATGAGGATCGCGAAGTCGAGCAGGATGCCGACGAGGCCGTCCGCGAAGTCGCCGAAGACGTTGGCCACCGCCCAGCACGACGCACCGACGACGGCGGCGAAGGGCATGGTGGTCAGCCATCCGACCGCCATCCGCCCCGCCACGCCCCACCGGACCTTCGCGCCACGCTTCCCGACGCCGGACCCGAGGATCGACCCGGTCGCCACGTGAGTGGTCGACAGGGCCATTCACAGGTGGCTCGAGGACATGATGACGGCCGCCGAGGCGGCTTCGGCCGCCATGCCCTGGGGCGGGCTGATCTCGACCAGGCCCTTGCCCAGCATCCGGATGATGCGCCAGCCGCCGAGGTAGGTGCCGAGCGCGATGGCGAGCGCGCAGGCGAACTTCACCCAGAACGGGATGGTGTCGCCGGGTGTCACGCTTCCGTAGGCGACGAGCGCAAGGAAGATGACGCCCATGGTCTTCTGGGCGTCACCGGTGCCGTGTGCCAGTGAGACCAGCGAGGCCGACCCGATCTGCCCCCAGCGGAAGCCCTTGTTCCGCGCTCCCTCCGGCGTCGAGCGTGTCAGGCGGTAGACCAGCCACGTGCCGCAGGCCGCGATGATGCACGCGACGACCGGCGCGAGGATGGCCGGGATGACGATGCTGGTCCCGACCTTCGCCCAGTC
>CALMEC010000400.1 GCA_937862675.1 uncultured Actinomycetes bacterium | reverse complement strand
AGTCGGCCGTTTGCAGGTGAATCGTAATTCCACCCGTCGGCGTGTCATGTCCGGTGCCTGGCACCGGACATGACACGGGCACTCGGACCGCCACGGGATCCGGCCCCGGATTCGTCAGCCGGTCAGATCCCTCCGCCGATGAAGACGGTGCTCTCGGGAGCACGCAGGTAGACGATGTCGCCCTCGGCGATCTCGAGATGGTTCGCCTCGTGCCGGGCCAGCTGCACCGTGACCAGGGTCCCGTCCTGCCGGATCAGCTCGACCCGCACCTCGAAGCCCAGGTGGATCAGCCTGCTGACCTGCACCTCCGTGGCACCCGGCTCCGGATCCGCCACGATCGACAGATCGTGCGGCCGCACGAAGCCGCCGTCGATCTGGGCGACCGGACCGAGGAACCCCATGACGAAACCGGACCGGGGCCTCTCATAGAGGTCGCGGGGGCCGCCCGTCTGCTCGATCCGCCCGTGGTTGAGGAGCACGATCGTGTCGGCAAGCTCCATCGCCTCCTCCTGATCGTGCGTGACCAGGACCGTGGTGACGTGCACCTCGTCGTGCAGCCGCCGCAGCCACGCGCGGAGCTCGGTGCGGACGTTGCGGTCGAGCGCGCCGAACGGCTCGTCCAGCAGGAGCACCGAGGGTTCCACGGCGAGCGCACGCGCGAGGGCCATGCGCTGCCTCTGTCCGCCGGAGAGCTGCGAGGGATAGCGCTGCTGGAAGCCGGCGAGCCCGACGACCTCCAGCAGGCGGTCGACCGTCGCGTCGATCTCGTCTTTCGGTCGTTTGCGCACCGACAACCCGAAGGCGATGTTCTTCCGCACCGTCATGTGCTTGAAGGCCGCGTAGTGCTGGAAGACGAAACCGATGCCGCGCGAGCTGGGCGGAGCGTTGGTCACGTCCTGGCCGTCCAGCCGAACGGTGCCGACGTCGGGCGTCTCCAGCCCCGCGATGACCCGCAACAACGTCGACTTGCCCGATCCCGACGGACCCAGCAGGGCCGTCAGCGATCCCGACTCCACGGAGAGGGACACGTCGTCCAGGGCGGCGAAGTCCCCGTATCTCTTCGCGACGGACTCGACCTCGATCACGAGGGCTCCCTTCGGCGCTGCAGCAGCGTCATGACGAGAAGGACGAACAGTGCGATGGCCGCGAGGAGAGCGGAGGCGGCATATGCACCGGCGATGTTGAAGTTCGTGAAGCGGTTCTCGACCAGGAGGGTCAGCGTCTCGGTCTTCCCGCTGGACCTCCCGCCCACCACGCTGACCGCACCGAACTCACCGATGGCGCGCGCGGTGGACAGGACGATCCCGTACACGAGACCCCACCGGATGGAGGGGAGCGTGAGCCGCGAGAAGCTCTGCCAGCGGGTCGCACCAAGCGTCGACGCGGCCTGCTCCTGATCCGTGCCGATCTCACGCAGCACCGGGATGACCTCCCGGGCGACGAACGGCACGCAGACGAATATCGTCGCGATGACGATTCCCGGCACGGAGAAGATGACCTGTATGCCCAGGTCGGCCAGCACCGAGCCGAACCATCCGTCCTTCCCGTACACCAGGATGAGCGCGAGCCCGACCACGACCGGCGACACGGCGAACGGGAGGTCCAGGATCCCCTCGATGAACCGCTTGCCGGGCATCCGGCTGCGCACGAGCATCACGGCGATGAGGACGCCGAAGATCGCGTTGAGAGGAACCGCGATGGCGGCGACCCCGATGGTGAGCCAGAAGGCGTGGATCGCCGCCGGCGTCGTGATGCTGCGCCACACCTCCGCCGGTCCCGGCGCGAAGGTCTTGTAGAAGATGAAGCCGACGGGGACGAGGAGGACGACGGCCACGTAGATGAGGGCGCTCCAGCGCAGGACGTGCTTCATCAGCGCTCCTCCGACTGACCGACGAGCCGCTTCTCCAGGAAGCGCATCCCGACGAGGACGACCAGCGAGATCGTGAGCAGCCCCACGGAGCCCGCCGCCGCCCCCGCCTGGTTGTCCGACCCGATCTGTTTGAAGATGAACACCGCCGACACCTGGGTGTCGAACGGGATGTTCCCCGAGATGAGGACCACCGCCCCGAACTCGCCGACCGCGCGGGCGAACGTGAGCGCACTGCCGGCGACGATCGCCGGGACCAGGCTCGGCAGGATGACCCTCCGGAAGGTCGTGAACGGCCCGGCCCCCAGCGACGCCGCCGCCTCCTCGACCTCGCGGTCGAGTTCCAGGAGGACCGGCTGGACCGCCCGCACGCAGAACGGCAGCGTGACGAACGTGAGCGCGAGGAGGACCGCCCACTTCGTGTACGCGACGGCACTGCCGTAGAGGGCGAGCATCGTGATGCCCGCGACGATCGTGGGCAGAGCGAACGGGAGGTCGAGGAGTCCGTTGAGGATGCGCTTGCCGGGGAACTCGTCACGGACGATGACCCAGGCGGTGAGCGTCCCCATCACCGCGTTGACGACCGTGACGACGAGTGAGATCCAGACGGTGAAGATGAGCGCCGACCGGCCCTGACGCGAGAAGGCGGAGTCGAAGAAGTTCCCGAGACCGCCGCCGAACGCCTCGACGGCCACCGCGGCGAGCGGCAGAAGGACGATGACCGACAGCCAGAGGGTCGTGACGCCGACTCCCAGCGGACCGGCGCCGAAGTCGGCGGCGGCTGGGCGCCGCCGCCGACGGGTGTGCGTTGGCGCGAGCGTCATTTGGCCGTCGACACCCCCGCGTCCTCCTCGATCTTGGCGATGATGCCGTCCTTCGCGTCGAAGAGTTCCGGGTCCACCTTCTCCCAGCCGCCGAAGTCGTCGATGGTCTTCAGCTCCTTCGGCTCGGGGAAGGACTTCTGGTTGGCCTTCAGGACAGCCGGGTTGATCGGGCGGTAGCCCCAGTCCGCGAAGTACTGCTGCGCCGTGTCGCCCAGGACGAAGTCCAGGAACTTCCTGGCGGGCTCACCGGCCTTCTTGGTGGTCGCGATGTCGATGTCGATGCGGATCGTCTTGTCCGGGATGACGTAGTCGACCTTCTCGCCCTTCTTCCGGGCGGTGATGGCCTCGTACTCGTACGAGAGGAGCACATCGCCCTTCCCCGAGGTGAAGGTCTGGAGCGCCTCACGGCCCGACTTGGGCTGCACCTTGACGTGATCGTGGATGAGCTTCTCGACATAGTCCTTGCCGCCGTACGCATAGGCGCCCAGCATGTTCCACTTCGCCGCTCCCGAGGTGAACGGGTTCGGCGTGATCACCTCGACACCCGGCTTCAGCAGGTCGGCCCACGTGCGGATGTTCTTCGGATTGCCCTCACGGACGACGAAGGAGACCACCGAGGTGTTGACGAGACCCTTGTTGGGGCCGGTGTTCCAGTCATCGGCGACGAGGCCGGCCTTCACCAGACGCGTGATGTCCGGCTGGACGGAGAAGCTCACGACATCGGCGTCGAGCCCGGCCGCGACGGCGCGGCTCTGGTCGCCCGAGGCGCCGAAGGAGGTTGCCACCGACACACCCTTCCCCTCCGGTGTCGCATTGAAGGCGGGGATGACCTGGTCGTAGACCACCTGCGGGGTGGAGTACGCCACCAGCGAGACGTTCCCGCCCGAGCCGTCCGCCGACGTCTGGCCGCCGCCCGTCTCGTCGGATGACCCGCCGCATCCCGCCACCACGGACGTGGCGGCGATCACGGTCAGTCCCAGCAGAAAGACCCTCTTCATCGGCAAACACCTCTTTTCCTACGCACTTAGTCATATTTGGATTTCGCGGGACCATAGCGCATTGTCCACTGTGTTTGTCGATATTGTTCTCTTGTCGGCTCCCCGCCGACGCGGGCGCCCGCGGCGAGACGCCGGACTCCCCCGCATCAGGCGCCGTCGCCACCGGACGGAGGCCCTTCGGGAACCCACCCGGTCCTCAACCCGGGTTCGCAGATGGAGCCCAGGGAACGTCGCGGCGTGACGCCCCGGGCTCCCGCGCCCTATCGTTCGACCGAAGCACCGCCGAAGGAGGACGACGATGAAGCTGCGCATCGCGGCATGGCTGTCTCCACGAATGCCGGGGCCTCTGCGCCGCCTCGTCCTGCGCCGGGTCCTACGTCGCAGCGGACTGAGGCGCAGAAGCATCCGGGCGGTGATACCGATCCTGGACGCCGTCGCCGGCAGCCGCCGGACGATGCGATCGCTGTCGCGGGTCGTGAGGCACCTGGGGCACTAGACGATCGACTCCGCGGTCTCGCGGCGCGCGCCCCGGCGGCGCGGACACGCCGCCGATCACCCCGGGCAGGCGGACCGGCACGCCCTGCCCTCGCCACCCGGTGGCCGGCCGGCGAGATCGTCCGCCCTGCATCCACCACCGGCACTCCCCGCCTTCAGTGTCCGGACCGACCTCCGGGGACACAGATCCGCCGGGCCCGCCGAGGGCCGGCCCCTTCCGGCCCTCCTCGGTCAGTGCCGAGGACCGTCGAAGGCGAATGCGGCGACGGCGTCGTCCGCCATCTCCGCCGCAAGCGTCGCCCTGCTCTTCGCGAGCAGGCGCGAGACGTGCATCTGGGAGATCCCGAGACGAGCGCCGATGTCCGCCTGGGACATGTCGGCGAAGTACCGCAGCAGGAGGATCCGCCGTTCACGGAGCGGGAGCCGTGAGAGGACGCCGCTGAGCAGCACACGGTCCTCCGCCGTGGCGAAGCCGGGATCCTCGACCGCCACCTCGACGACGGCCGTGTCGCCGTCCCCGTCGTCCACCGCGAAGGGCGCCGGCCGGTAGGCCGCGCCCACGGCGAGCGCGTCCAGCACCTCGGTCTCCGAGAGGCCGCTGGCGTCGGTGATCTCGCGGATCGACGGGCTCCGGTGGAGGGTGGCCGTCAGGTCGTCCAGAGCGTGGTTGACCCGGGCGTTCGCCTCCTGCAGGCCGCGGGGGACCTTGACGGCCCACATCCGATCCCGGAAGTGACGCCGTATCTCCCCGATGATCGTCGGCGTGGCGAAGCTCGGAAACGCGACATCGCGATCCGGGTCGAAACGGTCGACGGCGTTGATCAGCCCGATCATGCCGACCTGGATCAGATCGTCGAGCGTCTCACCGCGGTTGGCGTACCGGCGCGCGAGGCTCTTCACCAGTCCCATGTGCGCGACGATGCGCTCCTCACGGCTCGGGGAGTCCGCGGTGTGCCGGGCGGACCCGCGGTCGGAGACGTCGGGATGGTGATGGGCGGTGTGCACAGCACACTCCAATCGAACGTTGCCCGGGGGACGCTACCGCATCTGTTCCCGGGCGGAGCGCGCATGCGTTTGAGGCCCGGCGATCGAGGGTAGCCACCAGATGGAAAGGACGCGCCGCGACGCCGCGACCGTCACCCACGTCGGCGCTCGCAGGAGCGCCCGAACGGTTTCTGCCCGTGGACCACAGTGTCGTTCTCATGACCATCCCCGCCGACGCCGCCTCCGTCACGGTGGTGCGTCAGGCCGTGACCGGACTCGGGGATCTGGACGGCTGGGACCCGGTCTTCCTGGCCGACGTGCGCGTGGCCATCAGCGAGGCCTGCGAGAACGCCGTCGCACACGGATACCCCGATCACCGGCCCGGTACGGTCGCAATAAGAGTCGAACTGACGGGCGACGGGATGGCGGTGAACGTCCGTGACGACGGTGTCGGATTCCCGGCCGTCGACGCCCCGGGTCGTCCGGGCACCGGGCTCGGCATGGCGCTCATGGGCACCCTGGCCGACGAGCTGTCCATCACGTCCCCCCCGGGGGGACCGACCGAGCTCTCGATGACGTTCCACATCGTGCGGTCCGCGAGGGCGTCGTGAACCATGCGTCCTTCGATGTCCCCGCCGGGGCAGTGGCGCATGCCGTGTTGCCGCGCGTCGTGGGCGCGCTGGGCGCGCAGGCCGACCTGCCGCTCGACCGCATCCACGACTGCGTGCTCACCGTCGACGCGATGCTGGCCTGCGTCGACGGCGACCGCGTCATCGCACACGCCGGGGTCGCCACCGACGGGATCGAGATCCTGATCGGGCCCCTGTCTTCGGCACACGCAGACGGCGCCGTCTCCCCGATGGCCCTCGGAGCACCCGGTGCCGTCGTCGTCGCCCTCAGCGATCGGGCCTGGATCGACCACCGCGGCGCGTCCCCCGCCGTCGGGACGTTCCTCTCCGCGCGGCGCCGCTGAGCGCGCGCCGGAACCGGGCGGCGAACCACCCCGCCTCACGACCTCGGCGATCTGTGGCAGGGTTTCGGGTAACACGCGTCGGTCCGCCGGACTTCGCGCGCACACGGTTTCGGGAGTCCGCGTCTCGCCACACGGGTCGCACCGGTACCTCCTGACCACCACACTGGAGGATCCACATGAAAACGACACCTCTCGCCAGAAGCCTCGATCAGGTCGTCGAACTCGGCAAGGCCATCGCACCCGTGGCCGAGCGCGCCCTCAAGGATCCGGAACTGCGTCGGGCCCTGACGGCCACGGCCATCCAGGCCCGAGGGCTCTACTCGGACGCACGACGCGACTCTGCCCGGCAGCTCGGCAACCGCCTGGCACGCGACCGCCGGTTCCAGGAGGACCTGGGTGAGCTGGTGCGCAACGCCGCGGACACCGTCGACCAGGCGCGCGCACCGAAGAAGCGCCACCGGGTCCGCCGGACCGTGCTCTGGATCGCCGCGATCGGCGGCACCGTCTTCGTGGCGATGAAGTTCCTCAAGCGCGGATCCGGAGACGCGGAGACCGACGCCCCGGCGGCGCCCACCGCCACGTCTCCGAACGGCGTGGCCCACAGCCCGTCCGAGCCCGGCTCGCTCGCCTCTCGCTAGACGGGTGGACCCAGGGTCTCGGAACGTGGTGCACGTCCCGAGACCCTGGACACGTCGCGGATGTCTCGAGCGGGCGGACCGGCATGCCCACCGCATCCGCCGGCGCCCCGCACCCACGGGTGACGCAGCCCAGATCCACGGTCCCGTGGAATCACCCGCCGAGAGACCGCGGTACACGCGGTGGGCCGCCGATCCCCAGAGTCCACCGCGCACCGCGTCTCCGGTGAGAATCGGAGATTCCCGGCGCACGTAACCCGCCTCCGTCCCGGTCGCGAGGACCGTGTCACGCAGCTGGACGTCCTGAGGGGCAGGTGACCGTCACGGCGAGAGGGTTGCCGCCGTTCTCCGCGGTCGGTGTCAGCTCGTTCCGGGTCGACGTGCTGTCCGTGTCGACCGGCCGCAGCAGCCGGGATCGTGGTGCGCCACCCGGACCTGGCCGACCGCGCCGCGGATGATGCGACATCGACGACCGCGTACGCTCCGGGTCATGGAAGCGGGCCCGAGCGACGACGAT
>CALMEC010000399.1 GCA_937862675.1 uncultured Actinomycetes bacterium | reverse complement strand
CGCCGCCCTTCGCGCGGACCCCGCCACCTCCGATCTGCCCATCGCCGGGTTCTGCGCCCACACACGCGAGGAGCTCATCGGCCAGGCACATGACGCCGGGGCCGATGTCGTGGTCTCGCGCGGGGCCATCGTGCGGAAGCTGCCGGCGATACTGGACGAACTGCTCGGTGGCGATCCACCGGCCGCCGCCTGACGAATCCCGGCATTCCGGCTGGGGATAACTCCGGTTTCTTCGATACGCTTCGGGGATGAGCGAACGATCCCCTCTCGAGAGCATCACCCGCGACCGCATCCTCCTTCTGGACGGCGGCATGGGCACGATGATCCAGCGCTACGAGCTGACGGAGGACGACTTCCGCGCTGGTGACCTGGCCGAGCACCCGTCCCCGCTCAAGGGCGACATGGACCTTCTGGCGCTCACGCGGCCGGACGTGCTGGAGGAGATCCACGGCGAGTACTTCGCTGCGGGGGCTGACGTGGCGACCACCAACACCTTCAGCGCCACCACCATCGCCCAGTCCGACTACGGCACCGAGGCGTGGGTCACGCGCATCAACCACGCCGCCGTGGCGTGCGCCCGTCGCGCGGCCGACGCGTGGACCGCCAAGGACCCCTCCAAGCCGCGCTTCGTCGCCGGGTCGGTCGGCCCCCTCAATCGGACGCTCTCCATCTCTCCGGATGTGGAGGACCCGGCCAAGCGCAGCGTCACGTTCGACCAGGTGCACGCCGCCTACTCCGAGCAGATCCGTGCGCTCATCGAGGCCGGGGTCGACTTCATCATCATCGAGACGATCTTCGACACGCTGAACGCCAAGGCCGCCATCGTGGCCTTCCGTGACGTCAGCCGCGAGCTGGGCCAGACGGTGCCCCTCGCCATCTCGGTCACGATCACCGACAAGAGCGGCCGCACGCTCTCGGGTCAGACCGTCGAGGCGTTCTGGGCATCGGTCGCGCACGCCGAGCCGTTCTCCGTCGGCATCAACTGCGCCCTCGGCGCCCACGAGATGCGGCCGTTCATGGAGGAGCTCTCACGCGTCGCCTGGACGAGAACGAGCTGCTACCCCAACGCCGGCCTTCCCAATGCGTTCGGCGGCTACGACCAGACACCCGATCAGACGGCCGCGGCCCTGCGCGAGTTCGCCGAGGACGGCCTCGTCAACATCATCGGCGGCTGCTGCGGCACCACTCCCGACCACATCCGCGCCATCGGTGAGGCCGTGGCCGGCGTGACGCCGCGCACCCCTCCGGCCAATCCGCACGTCACCCGCTACAGCGGCCTGGAGCCCTACGCCATCTTCGACGGCGCGACCTTCACCATGATCGGTGAGCGCACCAACGTGACCGGCTCCAAGCGCTTCGCCCGGCTGATCCTCGACAACGACTTCGGCACCGCCACCGAGGTGGCCGCCGATCAGGTGCGGAACGGCGCCAACATCGTCGACGTCAACATGGACGAGGGCATGCTCGACTCCGAGCAGGCGATGACCACGTTCCTCAACATCATCGCCACCGAGCCCGAGATCGCGCGCGTGCCGATCATGATCGACAGCTCGAAGTGGTCGGTGATTGAGGCGGGTCTCAAGTGCGTGCAGGGCAAGGCCATCGTCAACTCCATCAGTCTCAAGGAGGGCGAGGAGGACTTCCTCGCTAAGGCACGGCGCCTGCGCGACTTCGGCGCCGCCTGCGTGGTGATGTGCTTCGACGAGGAGGGGCAGGCCGACTCCACCGTCCGTCGCCTGGAGATCGCCGAGCGCGCCTACCGGCTTCTCGTCGACAAGGCGGGAATCCCGCCCGAGGACATCATCATCGATCCCAACGTGCTCGCGGTGGCCACTGGCCTGGAAGAGCACAACGATTACGCGGCCAGCTTCATCGAGTCGACGCGTGCGATCAAGGATGCCTGCCCCGGCGTGCGCATCAGCGGCGGCATCAGTAACCTGTCGTTCTCGTTCCGCGGCAACGAGCCGGTGCGCGAGGCGATGCACACGGCGTTCCTCTACCACGCCATCGACGCCGGCCTCGACATGGGCATTGTCAACGCCGGGCAGCTCGGTGTCTACCAGGACATCCCCGAGGAGATGCTCCAGCACGTCGAGGACGTCATCCAGAACCGCGATCCCGAGGCCACGGAGCGTCTCATCTCCTTCGCCCAGACGGTGAAGGACGACGGTTCGGGTGCCGTCAAGGCCACCGACGAGTGGCGCAACGGCACGGTGGAGGAGCGCCTGTCGCATGCACTCGTCCACGGGCTCGTCGATCACATCGAGGACGACACCGAGGAGGCGCGGCAGAAGTACCCGGCGCCGCTCCAGGTGATCGAGGGTCCCCTCATGGACGGCATGCGCATCGTGGGCGAGCTGTTCGGCGAGGGCAAGATGTTCCTCCCCCAGGTCGTGAAGAGCGCCCGCGTGATGAAGCGCGCCGTCGCCTGGCTCGAGCCCTATATGGAGGCCGAGCGCGCCGAGTCGGGGGCCACCTCCGCCGGCAAGCTCGTCATGGCGACGGTGAAGGGCGACGTCCACGACATCGGCAAGAACATCGTGGGCGTGGTCCTCGGGTGCAACGGCTACGAGATCGTCGACCTCGGCGTCATGGTCCCCGCCGACGCCATTCTGCAGACCGCCATCGACGAGAACGCCGACATGGTCGGCGTCTCCGGGCTCATCACCCCGTCGCTGGACGAGATGGTGGCCGTCGCGCGCGAGATGGAGCGGCGTGAGATGACGATGCCGCTCCTCATCGGAGGGGCCACGACCAGCAAGCAGCACACGGCGGTCAAGATCGCACCGCAGTACAGCGGCGTCGTCACGCACGTGCTGGACGCCAGCCGCGCGGTCGACGTCGTCTCCCGGCTGATCGACCCCTCACGCCGTGACGGCTTCCGTGACGAGATCCGCGAGGACCAGGAGCAGCTTCGCGTGCAGCATGCGGGCAAGGAGCAGCGGCCGCTCGCCGATCTCGCGACGGCCCGTGAGAACCGCGCCGACATCGACTGGCAATCCGCGGATCTGCCGGTCCCGCCGTTCACCGGTACGCGTCTGCTGGAGGACGTGCCCCTCACGGACCTCGTCCCGTACATCGACTGGACCTTCTTCTTCTACGCGTGGGAGATGCGCGGTCGATTCCCGGGCATTCTCGATCACCCCCGCTTCGGCGAGGCGGCGCGTGAGCTGTACGCCAATGCCACCGCGCTCCTCGATCAGATCATCGCCGACGGGTCCGTCACCGCGCACGGGGTCTACGGCTTCTGGCCGGCCAACTCCGACGGCGACGACATCGTCCTCTATACCGACGCCGACCGCAGCGGTGAGGTCGCCCGCTTCCCGATGCTGCGCCAGCAGCGCGAGAAGGCGGAGGGGAAGGCGTCGCTCGCGCTCTCCGACTTCGTCGCACCCATCGAGAGCGGCCGGCTGGACCACGTCGGTGCCTTCGCGGTCACGGGCGGCATCGGCGCGGCGGAGCTCGCCGCCAAATACGTGGCCGACAACGACGACTACTCGGCCATCATCATCCGTGCACTGGCCGACCGGTTCGCCGAGGCGTTCGCCGAGATGCTGCATCACCGTGCGCGGCGTGAGTGGTACGAGAACCAGGACATCCCCATGGAGGAGCTGCGAGCCGAGCGCTTCCGCGGTATTCGTCCCGCGTTCGGCTATCCGGCGTGCCCGGACCACACGGAGAAGAGGACCCTCTTCGACCTGCTGCAGCCCGAGCGTGTGGGGATCACCCTGAGTGAGAACTTCGCGATGATGCCGCCGGCGTCCGTGAGCGGCATCTACCTGGCGCACCCCGCTGCCCAGTACTTCTCATTGGGGAAGATCACCCACGAACAGGTGGTCGACTACGCCGCCCGCAAGGGCATGTCGGTGGAAGAGGTCGAGAAGTGGCTGGCCACCCACCTCGCGGAGGAGCGGCCGGCGACGACGGTGTAGAACCCAGACGATGAGGAACCGGGACGCGATCGGGCCCTGGGACGCCCGATGGTTCCATCGGAATGGGGCCCACTGCGATTCAGGAGCGTGCCGATCCGTGTGACTTCGACGATGTGATCAATGGCGGTGTCGCGTCATGCGAACGATTCGGTGACACTCACTTGCGGCAGTCGCCGACGTCGTCCTAATGTCGGCACCGGTGACGGTCTCTCCATTTCCACATCCCGGTGACGAATCCGGGCTCACAGCGTCCGAGGCGTTCCTGGCTGCTGCACGGGATCTCACTCGGGTGATCTCGGAGATCGACCCTTGCGACCCGTACCGTCGCTTCGTGGTTGAGACGATTGGGTCGATCGCGATCGACCTCCGAGAGTGCGGCGAGCATCTTCGGCCGTTGACGTAGCCGAGTCACCTGCGGTCTGGGCCGTGGGCGGGATACGTGCGTCGGCGTCGTCGTGCAGGCCCAGAAGGTAGTCGGCGGAGGCGTTCGTCGTCTGGCAGAACGCGTACAGGCGGTCGAGGCGCGGCCGCACCTCTCCGGCCTCCCATCGCTGGAGCAGGTGCACGCCCATGTTCAGTGCGCGGGCAACGGCCTCCTGGGTGCCGGTTCGGCGCCGGGCTTCGGCCAATCGTTCCGCAAATTGCGCGTTGTCCACAAAACCACGTTGCCGTACCGTCGCTGCTTATGCCACGGCAAGAGTTGACACGGCAATACATGACGCCTAGCATCCCGCACGCACTCAAAGGGGTGGAGACTCGGGAAGGGGTAGTTGGTGGCGATAAGGATCAACGACGGAACAGTCCTGCAGATGTTCAGCGACTCCATCCCAGGCGCCGCCGATCAGGCGGAGACGTATTTGAAGGCCGTAGCCCAAGGAGTCACGAACGCCGGGCTCCCAGTGGCTCTCCAGATGGACAAGCTTGTCATGGTGTCCGGAATTCGAGTTCAGAAGGTTCCTTGTCTTGTCGCCGAGCCCACCGAGAAGCGTCTCAGGTTCTACAAGACGGCTCACTATGCAGAACCATCAGGAGCAATGCTCCGACTCGGCTGGTATCTCGTCGGAGGCGATCGTGCGAGTCGCAGAGTTCTGGGGATCGGCGGGGCGTCGGAACGTGACGCTGACATCGTGATGCAGATTGCGGAGTCAATTCATATCTATGCGGTCCAACCCGCTATGCAGCAGATCGTGGACGGGAGGTCGGACGGCCGCAAGGGCTCAGGCGGCTTCCTTGGTCTCTAGGAAATCTGAATATCGACTGGAGTGGCCTTATGGAAGCATTCACGCTGACTCTTGTACTCATTTGGATCGGGGTGGCGCTTGTGTCAAGTCCCTTCTTCTGGGCGAAGAAGACAGACAAGTCGCAGAGCCCCGTCCAACGTAGGTTTGTTGGCCTCTGCTATGGCTTTGCATGGCCGATCGTCTTGATTGGTGCGCTTATGCGAAGGAAACAACGCCAGGGTGAGCAACTGGACGATGCCGAGCTGGCTAGCCGAATCCTCGGCGACGACGACTAGCGGCGCCTGGGTTCTGTGACGAATCTGCCGGCCCACATCGATGATCCGCCGAGCGTTCTCTATTCGACAACAGCGCCGGAGATCTGGCGTGACGAAACGGGTGAACTGCCTGTCACCGGCGCGCATTGGATCGCCGTTGCTGGTGAAGTCATGTCGGTTCCGGGACGAGAAGAAGGCGTCGATGAAGCCTCGGCGGTAGACGAGCAGCGTAGGCTGGCCACGCATCTCGTTCGTGGGTTACGTGCATGGCACAACGTTGGTGCGTTGGAAATCCGATACCTCTGGGGCGGCGATCCATCTCTTCGGATGGTCCTTGTCGCGCGTGGTCTCGGGCGGTCGCCGGCGGCGGCACGTGAAGTCGCGGTCAAGCTTCTTCAGAACGTCGCCTCTCTTCTTCCTCCTGGCTATGAGGTCGGTGCTCCACGCTCGAACCTCCACACGGACCTCGATCTCAGCCGGGAGGGCTGGGTCGAGATCGAACGGTTGGAGGAAGTTCGTCCCACTGCGTCGTTCGTGCCGGCAGATATTGCGACGTTCTACTATCTCCCCCATCCCATGGGTGGAAGCGGAAGGGGGTGGCCGCGGCTTCCCGTCGGCCTCGCGAGGACGCGGTACCCGGGGTATGTCAGTGTGACACTCATTCCAACGGTGCTGACGGATGTGGAACGCTTGGCAGTCGACCACATCTGCACCGTCGCTCGCCATGTGGCAGAGCCCCAGCAGGACTACGACTTCTTCGGCAATCTACGTACTGTCCCAGCCGATGCTGCTGCGGAAGATGTCCTTCGCATATGGGGTCGGCTTGACGGGAGGGTCGGCGTCGTCGCTCGGATCGGCGTATACGCACACCATGACGACCTCATACGGCTGGCGTCGATGGTGGGTGCGATCATCACTGACGCCGATGACCCGGGGCAACAGGCTCATGGGAACGCCTTCAAGATCGTCAGCGATCTTCAACCGCATGAGCAGTACTCCTCAGTCGACTCCGGCCTAGTCCTTCCTCGCTATCGCCACGAGATCTGGCAGGGGCAGTACGGAGAGCCACCGTTCGTGATTCAACGGTTGCCGTACTTCTTCACCGAAGAAGAAGCCGGCGGCCTTCTGATGCTTCCTGTACCTGACGAGCAGGGCGTCCCGGGTATGCCGAGAGCGCGCCGTCACGCTCCTCGTCGCGCGATGCTTGCCGATCTCGACTCCGGCGGTGACGGGGTCGTCCTCGGACAGGTGATCCACGAGGGGTCGCCGGTCGCGTCGGCCAAGCTGCCGCTGGATGCCGTCAACCGCCACGTGCTCGTGGCGGGGACTCCCGGATCTGGGAAGACGACAACAGTGCTCAGCATCCTCACGTCGCTGTGGCGCGACCACGGTATCCCGTTCCTCGTCATCGAGCCGACCAAGAGCGAGTATCGAACCCTCATGGACGCACCGGGCATGGACGAGCTCCGAGTGATCGCCCTAGGACGGGACGACGTGGCACCGATGCGATTGAACCCTCTGGCACCTCCATCAGGCGTGCGCATGGAGGTGCAGGCCAACGCGGTGCTGGCGTCGCTGAAGGCTGCGCTGCCGCTGTGGCCTCCTCTTCCGCAGCTCTTGGAGGACGCCATCGAGCGGGCCTACCGGCGCGCCGGCTGGGATCACGACTCCACCGTCGACGATGGACTGACTCCGCCGTCGCTGCGGACGGTGATGGCCTGCTTCGAGGAGGCGTTCGCCGAGGCCGACTACGTGGGCGATGCCCGCAACGTTGCCGCCGCCATGGCGACACGACTGAAGAGCCTCGTGCGCGGCAGCAAGGGACGCGTGCTCGACACCGTGGAGTCGACCGACTTCGCTGCACTGTTGCG
>CALMEC010000398.1 GCA_937862675.1 uncultured Actinomycetes bacterium | reverse complement strand
GATGACGATCGTCGGTATGACGAGCAACGCGGCCGCCAGCATCCACGGCTCGAGTCGGCGCTGGATGCGACTGCTGCGTTCGTCCACATCGGACGGTTCGTCGTCCGCCGGCCCAGCCCTCCTCTGGCCGGACACCATTCGCGAGAGGCGCGGCAGGCCTGCGGCCGCCATCTCTCGCCCCACATGTCCCATCGGATGGCGGCGGACGGACCCTTCGATCCTGGACCTCGATGCCGGGGCACGATCACACGGCGGCGCACGGACGACACCGGACGGCGCGATCCCGGTGCCCGGCCTCCGATCTCCCGGCTGCTGGCTCCATCACTTCGCTCCGGCCCCCCCTGACGGTGGTCCTGGGGCTCTTGTGGTGGCGCGCCAGTGCCCGGGTCGGTGCGGCCGGCTGTTCCCGGGGCGCTCCCGGTGGGACGCGACCACATCGGGGCGGCCATCGACACGCTGGTACCGGCCGGCGCCTGCACGCTGGTCCGGCCAGCCGGTCTCATGGCTGCCATGCCGATCACGACGGTGCTGGAGGTGCTCCTCGCGGTGCACGTGCCCGCCCGCGAGGCCGATCCCTGCACCGTGCACGTGCGCCGCCGGGTGGGGTTGGGTTGACCGGCGGCGGGCGGGACGGACTCAGCGGCCGGACGGCTGAGGGGCGGTCGGCGACCCGGTCGTGAGCGCGTGCTCCTCCCGGCGGACGAGGATCTCCTCGCCTGCGCCGGTGAAGTGGGCCTCGTCCATGGCCACGTGCGCGGCATCGGCCGTGAGGTCGAGCATCATGAGCCCGTTGCTGAACGACAGCGGCCCGTCGAACTCCCACGTGACGCGGGGGTCGGTGACACCGGCGCTCCGCGCCAGGGGCCGGAAGAGTCGCGCGGCGATCTTGCGGTGGAAGAAGCGGAAGGCGAGCGATGCGTACCAGGGCAGCGCGTTGCGCAGAGGCGACTGCACCAGCTGGTGGATGTGCGTCGGCGTCTCGGGATGGTCCTTCAGCAGGACGCGTGACGTGTACGAGAAGTGGACGTCGCCGGACAGGAGCAGGATGGAGCGCGGGGCGGGGGTGCGCCGGACGAGGGCTCCCAGCAGTTCGACCATCGCGTCGAACGAGTTGCGGAACGCCGGCCAGTGCTCCAGGTCGATGCCCTGCCGCACGCGCTCGCCCAGCCATCGGCCGGGCGGACCCCATGCGCCGCCGGCGATGGCCTCGCTCCAGCCCTCGATGTGATGGACGCCGTAGGGCAGGAAGACGGGCAGGGTGCTCGCGATGAGCACGTGGGACGGCGCGGGGTCCGCGAGTGCGGCCGCGGTGAGCCAGTCCCACTCGTCCCGGTCGACGATGGCACGTGCCTCGCTGGGCTGGAGCGTCCGCGAACAGCGGCTGTCCACCACGACGAGCCGCGTGTCCCCGATGTCGCGGCTGAACGACCAGCGCGCCGTCTCGGGCTCCCGGTCGGCGCGGAGCGCGAACGCGTCCAGGGCGGCCGTCGCGTCACGGGGATCCTCCGTGGTGGTGACGGCCCGGTAGAGGTCGTCCTCCTCCAGAGTGTCGGGGTCGACGTTCCCGATGTGCTGGTACACCCAGTAGGTGCCCAGCCCGCCCTTCACGCGGTCCGGCCACCAGGGGCGGCGTTCCATCTCACGTCGCCAGGCTGCGGAGGTGTTCCAGTCGTCGCGCAGGTCGTGGTCGTCCAGGATCATCGCGCTGGGCACGGTGGAGAGCAGCCATCGCACCGCGGGGTGCATCCAGGTGGCCTGGTACAGCCAGGTGTACTCCTCGAAGTCCTGGATCTCCTCGCAGACCTCTTCGGGCACGTTCCGGTGGAGGGCGCGGAGCCGGTCGCGGATCTCCGGCGACGGTTCGTCGGCGTAGACCTGGTCGCCGAGGTGGAGGACGAGGTCCGGCCAGGTGGTGTGGTCCGAACCTCGCAGACGGGCGGCGAGCGCCACGAGGGCGTCAGCGCCCCACCGCCTGCGTCCGGTGGCGTCGTAGGAACCAAGCTCACGACATGAGCCGAATGCGATGCGGACCCGTCCGCTCGACGTGAACGGCGGGACGACGCTGGGGGGATACGAGCTCGCGCGGAGCGGCCAGACCGTCACGTTGTCGAGCGCGACGGTGTACGTCACCGCGCGATCGCGTGGCAGGTCGCGCAGGACCACGAGCGCGTAGTGATGGCCGTGTACGGACCATGTCGACGTACCGGTCGTCACACCGTCCCCGGTCGTGATGCTCACCCGGCACGATCGTGCCGTCTCGACGAAGACGGTGGCGGTGCCGAACCGGTCCGTGTAGCGCAGCACGGGGCCGACGAGGATCTCGCTCTCACGCCCGGCGCTCGGTGAGTCGGGGACGACGTCGGGAAAGGGCATGGTGCTCACGTGGCGCCGGTGATGTGAGTACGGCTCATGATGCACCCGGTTCGACGTGCGCATGAATCGGTGACGGGCCGATGTGCGAAGCGGACGACGGGGCTCGAACCCGCGACCTCAAGCTTGGGAAGCTCGCGCTCTACCAGCTGAGCTACGTCCGCGCGCGAGGGAAAAAGCTAGCAGACGCCGCCACCCGTCGAAGGGCCTCTGCGGCTACTGGAGGACCCCGGACGGGATCGTCTCCGAG
>CALMEC010000397.1 GCA_937862675.1 uncultured Actinomycetes bacterium | reverse complement strand
CGACGACGAGGACCCGCCGTCCCGGCATCCAGACGGCCACCTCACGCCAACCCGGGAAGGCGGCGACCGGGATGACCATGAGATCCGGATGGACGGGCTCGGTGACCTCGTACGCCACCACGAGGTCCACGCCGTGACGCGCCGCGACCGCGGCACCGCCGCGGCCGTGACGGTTCAGGAGGCGGAGGACGCCCAGAACGGGACCGCGCTCGGCCAGCCGGGCGTCGAGATCGGGGGTGTCGACCGGGTCGACGACGTAGACGCCCCCGTCCACCACGAGCGCCGCCGAGGCGCGCTGCATCCATTGGTCGGTGTGCGCGATCCACGTGAAGCTGCCGTGGGCGTCGAGATCGGTGAATGCGGCCGTACCCGCCATGACCATCTCCTCTGCCGCGTCTGTGCCGCGACCGGTTCCGGCCGCGTTCACCCATGGTAGCCCCGCCCGCAGTGACGGCGGGCGTGTCATCCCCGGTGCCTGGCACCAGGGATGACACGCCGATCGGCACCGACCCCACGGAATCAGCCGATGTGCAGGCCTTTCCGTGCATTCGTGAATCAACGTGTCACTCCCGGTGCCTGGCACCGGGAGTGACACGGGCCGTGCGCCGAGGTCGCGGCAGGGCCGAAGCAGGCGCCGTCACAGGGGACGCCACACCGGCGATCGGCCTCAGGTGCGGGTCACGACCCCTTCGTGTCCGGGCCGAGCAGCGACTCCTGTTCGATGATCCGCGCCGCCACCTGTGCCAGCGTCAGGTTGCGATCACGCGCGCTGCGACGGATGCGCTGGAACGCGTCCTGCTCGGAGAGCCCCAGCCCCTGCATGAGGAGGCCCTTGGCCCGTTCCAGGACCTTTCGGTCCTCGAGCGCCTGGGTGGCGCGCCCGACTTCGTCCTCCAGCTGGCGGAGCTCGGCATGCCGCGCGGCGGCCAGCAGGATGGCGGCCGAGAGCTCACGGTCGTCGACCGGCTTCATGAGGAGCGCGGAGACCCCGGCCGAGACCGACCGCTCGATGAGCCCGGGATCCTGAACGCCCGTCACGATGACGACCGGGCGGCGCAGCCCCTCCTCCGACAGCGTGGTCGCCGCCGTCAGCCCGTCCATCACGGGCATCGAGATATCGAACATGTAGAGGTCGGGACGCGTCTCCCGCGCCAGTTCGACCGCCGTCGCCCCGTCGTGGACGGGCCCGATCGGCTCGTGGCCGAGCTTCTCCAGGCGACGTGCGAATCCCAGGGCGATCACCGGGTCGTCCTCCGCGATGAGCACCCTCACGTCGTGACCTTCCCTGATTCGATGGACTCCACGCGCGACACCGTAGCGTTTCGACCGGGTGTGACGCGTCGCGGTCCGGCGGCGGGCGCCGGGCGCACATTCCCCGCCGAAGTACAGCCGGCCGCTGCGGGACGATGGTCTGGCGGACCGGTCACCCCGGGACCTCCGGAGGGACGACGAACTCCCCCCGTGTGCCCGTTCCGCCCGCCACGTCCCGATGGACGTCGAGCCGCCCGTGCAGGCCCTGCTCGACGATCTGCTGGATCAGGAGCAGCCCGAGCCGTGCACCGTGGGGGTCGTATCCCGGGCCCCGGTCGGTCACGTCGAGGCGGAGCGACGGGCCGACCGACAGCGTGACGGTGATGGGTGGCGCCCCGTGCTGCACCGCGTTGACGACGAGCTCGTTGGCGACGATCCCCAGTTGCTGGGCGGTCGCCGTGGGCACCCGGACCGGCTCCGCGTCGACCTCGATCGTCCGGTCGATCCCCGCCACCACCTGCCGGACGACGGCGTCCGCCGGCGCGTCCATCCCCTCGGCCGACTGCAGAACGCTGTGCACCGATGCGATCGACCGGATGCGGGCCGCCGTCTCGTCGAACGCCTCGCCCGACGAGTCGTCCGGGCGCGACAGGATCAGGAGCTCCGCGACCTGCTGCAGGCTGTTCTTCACCCGATGGTGCGCCTCGGCGACCAGGAGCCGCTCCAGCTGCGCGCGTGTCGCCGCCTCACTCCGGGCCTCGGCCTCGTGGGCGACGGCGTCGCTCATCACGACCACCAGCACCGCGGATGCGGTAACGACGACGAGGCGGAAGGCCACCCCGCTCGCCGGGTACGGTTCGGGAACGACGGTGAGCGCGATCGCGAACGTCGCCAGCCCGACGACGAGCCAGATCGCACGTTGCCATCCCTGATGTGCCATCGCGATGAACGGAATGGACAGCACGAAGACCCAGTCGAAGTCGCTCTCGGGGCCTCCGATGACCATCAGGACGACGCCGAATCCGATGACGCCCGCGCACCAGATGTCCAGCAGGATGCGACCGATCGGGGTCTCGACCGTCCGGTACTCCGCCGGGAGGAACAACGCGGCCGCATTGGCCGCGACACCCGCGGACGTGAGGACGACGATCTCCGCACGGTGGTCCCCCGCGCGATCCGTCGCAACCGCGACGAGCACCGCCACGATCGTCAGCCACCCGAGCCACGGGCCCAGGGACCATGGGTCGGCGCGGAGCATGGGAGGCGGGGGATCCGCGCGCCGGTCGGTCACGGGGCAATCGTACCCGGGGCCCCGGGACGGTCGCCTCCGCCGGGTCGGATATCGTGGGCATGTGGACGTTCACGACGACGTTCACACCCGAGGTCATGACGCCTCCACCGCGCAACCGAACGGCTGCTCGTCCCCGAAAAGGAGCGTCGCTTGACCCACTCGTACCCCGTGCTCGTCCCCGAGCACACTGATCGCCGGCTCCTGTGGCCGGCACGCACGGCTTGTTCCCGCCGCCCGTTCCGTGGCCGTCGGCTCCCGTGCGATGAGCCCCGTCCGGCCCCGGCGTCGGACCGGCCGCGCATCAGTGCCCTCCGATCTCTGGGAGTGATTCGATGACACTCGATCTCGCTCGTTGGCAGTTCGGGATCACCACCGTCTACCACTTCATCCTCGTGCCGATCACCATCGGCCTGGCGGGGTTCGTCGCGTTGATGCAGACGCGCTGGGTGAAGACGGGCGACCCCGAGTACCTGCGGATGACCCGGTTCTGGGGGAAGATCCTCCTGATCAACTTCGCCCTCGGCGTCGCCACCGGCATCGTCCAGGAGTTCCAGTTCGGCATGGCGTGGAGCGAGTACTCCCGCTTCGTCGGCGACATCTTCGGCGCGCCGCTCGCCATGGAGGCCCTCATCGCCTTCTTCATCGAGTCGACGTTCCTGGGGCTGTGGATCTTCGGGTGGGATCGCATGCCCGCCCGACTCCACCTGGCGACGATCTGGCTGGTCTTCATCGGAACGATGATCTCGGCCTACTTCATCCTCGCGGCCAACGCCTGGATGCAGTACCCGGTCGGCGCGAAGTTCAACGAGGCCACGGGCCGCGCGGAGCTCGACTCCTTCTTCGACGTCATCACCAGCAAGACCGCGCTCTACGCCTTCGGCCACACGATCACCGCGGCGATCGCGACCGCCGGAGCCCTCATCGTGGGCATCTCGGCGTGGAAGCGGTTCCGCACCCCCGATCGCGACACCACCTTCTTCACGCGCTCGCTGAAATGGGGACTGCGGGGAACCCTGGTCGCCGCGCTCGCCACCACGATCGTCGGGCACTTCTTCGCCCAGTGGATGACCAAGGTCCAGCCGATGAAGATGGCCGCGGCCGAGGCCCTCTACGAGACCACCGACGGCGCGGGGCTGTCGCTCTTCGCCTGGGGAGGACTCGAATCCACGCCCAACGATCTCAAGATCAACATCGAGATCCCGCGGCTCCTGTCGTTCATGGCGACCGACAGCTTCAGCGGTGAGGTGCGGGGGATCAACGACCTGCAGGCCGAGTACGAGAAGCGGTACGGCCCCGGGAACTACGTCCCGGTGCTGGCGGTGACCTACTGGAGCTTCCGCACCATGATGACCATGGCCTTCTACCTGATCGTCATGTCGCTCGTCGGGCTCTTCATGCTCCGGCGAGGGCGCGCTCCCGGGAAGATCTTCACCGCGGCCGCCGTGTTCGGCATCTTCGCCCCGCTCATCGCCAACAGCGCGGGCTGGCTCTTCACCGAGATGGGCCGTCAGCCCTGGGTGGTGCAGGGCCTCCTGAAGACGGCCGACGGCGTTTCGCCGCTCGGTGCGGGCACGATCTGGACCTCGATCACCGGATTCACCCTCCTGTATGCGGCGCTCGCCGTGGCGGAGCTCTTCCTGATCCTGAAGGCCGTGCGCCACGGACCGGACCCGGCACCGGAGCCGATCGGCACCACGCCGCACGGCGAACACCTGCTCCCGACCCTCGGCTACTAGGAGGACACGATGACACTCGTCAATCTGTGGTTCGTTCTCATCGGTGTCCTCTTCACGGGCTACCTCGTGCTCGAGGGCTTCGACTTCGGGGTGGGCATGCTCATCCACCCCGCCGGGCGGACGCTCGAGGAGCGCCGCCAGGTGCTCCGGACGATCGGTCCCGTCTGGGACGGCAACGAGGTGTGGCTGCTCACCGCCGGCGGATCGATCTTCGCCGCCTTCCCCGAGTGGTACGCCACGCTGTTCTCCGGCTACTACCTGGCACTGTTCGCGATCCTCATGTGCCTCATCGTGAGGGTCATGGCGATCGAGTACCGCAACAAGCACGACGGAGAGGCATGGCGTCGCCGCTGGGACATCGGCATCGCCGTCACCAGCGCGCTGCCCGCGTTCCTCTGGGGCGTGGCCTTCGCCAACATCGTGGGCGGCAGTCCGCTCAACGATAAGGGTGTCTACGTCGGGGGCTTCTGGGACCTCATCCACCCGTACGCGGTGCTGGGCGGTCTCGTGACGCTGCTCCTGTTCGCCCTCCACGGCGCCCACTACCTGGCGCTGCGGGCGACCGGACCGGTCCGCGAGCGTGCGAACCGCATCGCCGCCCGGCTCTGGCTTCCGACCCTCGTGGTCGTGGCCGCCTTCGCCGTCTGGACCCTGGCCGAGGCACAGACCCTGCGCGTGGTCGCGGTGGTCGGCGCGGCGGTGGCCGCCCTGGCACTCATCTCCGTGTTCCCCATGCAGCGGGCGGGTCGTGAGGGATGGGCCTTCGGGCTGACGTCACTCACGATCGGCGGGGCGATGATCATGCTGTGGGCGACCCTGTTCCCCAACGCGATGGTCTCGTCGAACGGCGCGGCCACCAACCTGACGCTGGTCGACGCCGCCTCGACGCACACGACGCTCGTGGTGATGACCGTCGTCGCGGCCATCATGACCCCCATCGTCCTGCTCTACCAGGCGTGGACCTACTGGGTGTTCCGCGCACGGGTCACGGCCGCACCCGACGAGGAGCCGAAGCTGGCCGTCAGCTGGCTGTCGCGCACCCCGAAGGGTGAGCGGTGAGATCCCGGCGGCGACGGACCGACGTGGGCGGGCTCTCGCCCGTCCTGCGTCGTCACCGCACACGGACGTCCGTCGTCGCCGCGCTCATCTCCGTCGCGGTGGTCGTCCAGTCCGTGGCGCTGGCGTCCGCGCTGGCCGACGGCGTCGCGGGCCGGGCATGGCGGGTCGCCGTGACGGCGGTCACCGTGGCGGGTGTCGCGGTGCTGGTGCGGGCGGCCCTCACCTGGTTCGCCGAGGTGACGGGCCGCCGGGCCGGTTCCGAGGCCATGGCCGATCTGCGCGGACGCATCCTCTCCTCCGCCCTCGTCACGGTGCCCGGGGCGCGCGGGGAGCAGACCGGCGGCGAGATCGCGACGCTCACGGTGCAGGGTGGCGATGCCGTCGAGCGCTGGGCGGGACGGGTCCTCCTGCAGCAGGCGCTCGCAGTGACGACCCCCGTCGCCGCCCTCGCGGTGATCGCCTGGCTCGACTGGATCTCGGCGGCACTCCTCATCCCCACGCTGCCCCTCCTCATCCTCTTCCTGGTCCTCGCGGGCAAGGACGCCAAGCGTGCCTCCGACTCGAGGCTGGCCGCGATGCGGCTCCTGGGCGGGCACATGCTCGACGTGCTGCGCGGGCTGCCGGTGCTGCGGAGCTTCGGACGGGCCGGGCGACAGCGCGACGAGTTGCGCCGCGTCGGCGACGCATACCGGCGCGAGACCGTGGCGACGCTGCGCTCCGCGTTCACCAGCGCCTTCGTCCTGGAGTTCATCGCGATGCTCGGCACCGCTCTCGTGGCCGTGGTCGCGGGTGTCCGGCTGGTGTACGGGTCGATGGGCTTCGAGGCGGCGATGGCGGTGCTCCTCCTCGCCCCCGAGCTCTACCTCCCGCTCCGTGCCATGGGAACGGAGTACCACGCCGCGGCCGAGGCGCGGGCGACGCTCGAGTCCGCGCACGCCGCCTGCGAGGTCCCCGACGCCATCCCGACCGGGACCGCGGCCGAGCCGACCCCGGACCCGGCGGACGAGCCGGTGACACTCGACGGCGTGCGCCTGACGCTGCCCGACGGGCGGCCCGTCCTCCGCGACGTCACGTTCACCCTTCCCCCGGGTCGGACGATCGCGATGGTCGGTGAGAGCGGAGCGGGCAAGAGCACCGTGCTGCGACTGATCCTCGGTCTTCAGGCCCCCACGTCGGGATCCGTCCGCTGCGGCGGGACGGACATCCGCGCGTCGGACCTCACACGGTGGCGCGAGCAGATCGCCTGGATCCCGCAGTCGCCGGTGGTCCTTCCCGACACGCTGGCCGCCAACGTCCGGATCGCACGGTCCGACGCATCGGACGCCGACGTGTGGGAGGCGCTCCGTGTGGCCCGTCTGGACGCATGGGCGCGCGGGCTTCCCTCCGGCCTCGACGAACGGCTCGGCGACGGCGGGGTCGCCATCTCGGCCGGTGAGCGCCGGCGACTGGGCCTCGCGCGGGCCGTGCTCCGCGGCGCCGCCCTCGTCCTGGCCGACGAGCCGACGGCCAATCTCGACGCCCGGACGGCCGAACTGGTGCGGAACGGACTCCGCGACCTGATCCGCGGCCGGGCCGCCGTCCTCGTCACGCACGAACCGGACGTGCTGGATCTCGTCGACGAGGTGGTGGAGCTCCGCGACGGATGCATCCGCGACGACACGCCACTCACCCTGGGGGCGGTATGAGCACGATGGCGGCGGCACAGCACACCGGAGCGGACGACGTCCGGCGACGGCGACGCGAGTTCGCCCTCGCCGCGGCGCTGGCGACGCTCGCGACCATGGCCACGCCGGCCCTCCTCTCGCTCTCGGGTTACCTGCTGGCGCGCGCGTCGGAGGCACCGCCGATCCTGACGCTGACGACCGCCATCGTCGGCGTCCGCCTGTTCGCACTCGTACGCGCGTCGGCACGCTACGGCGAACGCGTGGTGTCGCACGATCTCGCGCTCCGTCTCCTCACCGGGACCCGTGTGGCCGTGTACGACGGCCTGATCCGGCGGCCCCGTGCGACCCCCTCCACGGGACTCCTCGACCGGCTCGTGGCCGACACCGAGCGCCTGCAGGACCGCATCGTCCGGGTACGCGTCCCGGCCATCGCCATCGCGCTCACCGCCCTCACCGCCGTCGCCGTCACCACGGCCATCGAGCCCCTGGCGGGCCTCGTGCTCGCCGTGGCGGTCTCGGTGCACGCGGCCGCGACCTGGGTGATCGAGGTCCCGTCCGGCCGGCGCCGGGCACGCGAGTACGCGCGTCTTCGCGAGTCGCTCACCGGTGAGCTGGTCGCGGTGCTCGACGGTGCCGCGGAGCTCACCGCCTGGGGCGCCGGCGACGACCGTGCGACCCGGGCCGAGCGGCTCGGCGCACAGGTGGACCGGCGCGTCCGCCACGATGCCGCTCGGGCGAGTGCGGGAGGCGCCGTCTCGCTGGTGCTCTCGGGCGCCGCCGCGCTCCTGGTCCTCCTCATCGCCAACGCCGCGGTGGCCGACGGGCGGCTCGCCGCGACCGCCGTACCGGCACTGGCCCTCCTCGCGTTCGGGACGATGGAGGCGGTCGGCGCGCTGGCGGACGTCCTCGTCGCGCGCAACGAGGTGGCCGTGGCGGAGGAGCGGATCGCGGCGACGCTGGACTCCGGCGCCGACCCGGATGCGGCGGAGCCCGGCCACGCGGACGGCACCCGTGGTCTCCGTGCACGCGGCGTGGGCATCCGCATGGGCGACCGCGACGTGCTCGACGGTGTGGACCTGCATCTGGATCCCGGTGAGCGCGTGGCCCTCGTCGGCGCGTCAGGCGTCGGCAAGTCGCTGCTGACGCGCGTGATGCTCGGCCTCGAGGGCCCCGACCGCGGCTCGGCCTCCATCGACGGACGACCCGCGGCGTCGATGGACGAGCGCGACCGCGCCTCGATCGTCTGCTGGGCACCCCAGGACCCCTACCTCTTCCCGACGTCGATCGCCGACAATGTGCGCATCGCCGCACCGGACGCCGACGATGCGGCCGTCGAGGAGGCGCTTCGACGGGTGGGAGCGGGACCGTGGCTGGACCGGCTCCCGGAGGGGGTCCACACCCGCGTCGGCGAGTTCGGGGCACGCTGCTCAGGCGGCGAGCGGCAGCGCATCGGACTGGCGAGGGTGGCGCTCTCCGACGCCCCGTTCGCGGTGCTGGACGAGCCCGCGAGCCATCTGCCGCGCGACGAGGTCCACGCGGCGATCACCGGTGCGATCGCCGGAAATCCTCATCGCGGTGTCCTTCTGGTGACACATCATGACGACGAGCTCACGCTCGTCGATCGCGTCGTGACGCTCGGCTCGGGTTCCTGAGAGGTCCTCGGACTCCCGTGTCCTCGCCGGATCGCCGGTCATCGCGGTCCTGGGCGGCGGCCGTCGCGCCGTTCCGACGGACCGGGCATGTCCCACCCGTCGCGCTGCATGCGTCGGGACCTCACCGCTAGTCTTGCGCCTCGTGTTCTCGCGCACTCGCATCATCATCGCCGCCGTCGCCCTGGGGACGTCACTCACCGCCGGAGGGCTGGCACTGGCCGGGTCCGAGGACCCCAAGGGATCGCTCAGCTGCGTGGCGCCGCTCGACGCGACCGGCATCGACCGCGTGCTCCAGGACGCGGGCAGTCCGCTCGCCGGCGAGGGATCCACGTTCGTGACCGCCGCGGCGTCCGTCGGGCTCGATCCCCGTGCGCTCGTCGCCATCGCGGGCCACGAGACGATCCTCATGACGTACGGGCCCGCCGCACGGATCAACAATCCCTTCGGCATCGGCCCAGGTCGCCGCTTCGCAAGCCCCGCGGACGCCATCCGGTCGGCGGCGACGCTCATCTCGACGGGCTACGTCGGCCAGGGCCTCACCACGCTCTCGGCGATCAGCGGCAAGTACGCACCGGTCGGCGTGTCCAACGATCCGGGCAACCTCAACGCCAACTGGGCCGGGGGGGTCGGCACGCTCTACGGGCGGCTGGGGGGGGATCCGGGCGCCGCCATCACCCTCAACGCCCAGCCATCCTCCTGCGACGACACCGCCGCGTCGCCCGCCGTCGGCACCTCGTCCCCCGCCGCGACGTCCGGCACGTCCACGACGCCGTCCGATACGACGGCGCCCGCCCTGAAGACCTGGGACGGCACGGTCCCGACCATCGCATCGGACACGACCGACGCCGGGGCCGATCCCCTGACGGGTCAGGCGGCCACCGTCGACGGCTTCGTCTTCCCCCTCCTGGTCGGCACCACCCCGCCCACCGTCGACGACGACTACTCATCACCGGGCACGGGCGCCTGCTCCGACCGCGCGATTCGCTGCGCGGTGACCGTCGTCGCCCGCCGCGGTGACGGCGTCGTCGCCTCCGTCTCCGGACAGCTGGCGTCGGCCACCGCCGACGAGCAGTCCGCCGGCGTCGCGTTCTGGATCACCACCCGCTCGGGTGACCGCTTCGGCTACGGCCCGCTCCTCACCTATGAGCCCGGCATCGCGGACGGGGCGTCCGTGACCGCCGGCCAGCCGCTCGGGACGACGACCCCCCGTCTGACGTTCGCCTGGGAGCGGTCGGGCAGCCGCATCGATCCGGCGCCACTGCTCTCTGCGACGCTTCGCTGACGAGCGGACGGCGGGGGTTCGGCGCCGCATCGCCCTCCCCGTCCGACCAGGGTATTCCGGCCTTTCGGCCAGTTGTCCGCATCGCCGGTGCCTCCTACCGTAGAACGTGGTCACTCTGACCACGCGGGTGCCGACGCGGACGCACTCGGATGCGGGATCCGCCTCCCTCGGATGACGGGAGGAGCTCTCTGAGCGAGGTCCTCGGACCGACAGGCTCGAGTTTGTGCGTCCGCCGGCCCCGATACGCGCCGCGTGGTCCGGTGCGTCGCCGGCGCCGGGTCGATACCCTCCCCTCGGTAACCGCCGGAGGAGGATCGATGCAGGCCATTCAGCTGACCGAGACGGGTGGACCGGACGTGCTGGCGATACGCGACGTCCCCGACCCCGTTGCGGGACCGGGCGACGTCGTCGTCGAACTGCGGGCAGCCGCCCTCAACCGCCGCGACATCTTCCTCCGGAAGGGCGTCGCCCCCAGCCCGCTTCCGGTCATCCCCGGATCCGACGGCGCCGGCGTCGTCCGGACGGTCGGTGCGGGAGTCTCCGGTGTGACGGAGGGTGACGAGGTCATCATCCTCCCATCGCTCGGGTGGGGGGACGGCGAGGCCGCACCCGCCCCGGGATTCCGCATCCTGGGCGGCCCCGACGACGGCACGTATGCCGAGCTCATCGCGATCCCCGCCGAGAACGTCTACCCCAAGCCGGCACGCCTCTCCTGGGAGCAGGCCGCCGCGCTCCCGCTGGCCGGCCTCACCGCGTGGCGGGCGCTCATGAGCCGGTGCCGGCTCGTCGCCGGCGAGACCGTCCTCATCCTCGGCATCGGCGGCGGTGTGGCCACGTTCGCCCTCCACCTGGCCAAGGCCGCGGGCGCACGCGTCATCGTGACGTCGTCCAGCGACGAGAAGCTGGCCCGCGCCGCGGAACTCGGTGCCGACTTCGGCGTCAACTACGCATCCGAGGACTGGGTCGCACGCGTGAAGGAGCTCACCGGCGGAGCGGACGTCGCCATCGACTCCGTCGGCTCCACCTGGGCCGACACCGTGAACTGCCTGGCCCCCGGCGGGCGCATGGCCGTGTTCGGCGGCACCGGAGGCGGGAAGGTCGAGCTGATGGTCCGTCCGGTCACCGCGCCCCAGATCAGCATCCTGGGCACGACGATGGGCAGCCCCCGTGACTTCGCCGGACTCCTCACCGCCGTGGAGGCGTCCGACTGGGTCCCCGTCATCGACAGCGTCCGACCGCTGGCCGAGGCCGTCGACGCCCACGAGCGCGAGGAGACCGGCGCCCACTTCGGGAAGCTGGTGCTCGTCCCATGAGGACGGATCTCCTGACGACCCTCTGCGAGACCGCCGGCACCTCGGGATGGGAGGACCGCGTCCGCGCGATCGTCCGCCCCGAGCTGGAGGCCACCTGCGACACCGTCGAGACGGACCCGCTCGGGGGGCTGATCGGCCGGCGCGACGGGAACGGCCCCACCCTCATGTTCGCGGCGCACATGGACGAGATCGGGCTGATGGTGACCCACGTCGACGACCGCGGGTACATCCGCTTCGTCCCGACGGGCGGCTGGGACGCGCGCACCCTCGTGGGTCAGCGCGTGATCGTCCACGGACGTGAGGACATCGACGGCGTCGTGGGCTCGACGCCCGTGCACCTCCTCGACGAGGCGGCGCGCCAGCGCGCCCCGAAGATCGACGAGCTGGCGGTCGACACCGGCCGGCCGGGCGCCGACGTCCAGGCCCTGGTGCGCAAGGGCGACCGCATCACGCGCACCCGTCGCCTGCGCCCCCTCGGCGAGCTTCTCACCGGGAAGAGCCTCGACAACCGGATCGGACTCTTCGTGATGCTGGAGGCCCTCGTCGCCGCGCCGTCCGGTGTCTGCGCACTGGCGGCGGCCGCCACCGCCCAGGAGGAGGACGGCCTGCGGGGCGCCCGGGTCGCCGGTGCGCGCGTGGATCCGGACATCGGCGTCGCCATCGACACCTGTCCCGCGGACGACGGCCCCGGCACCCCGGTGTCCGGTCCCTCGACCAGGCTCGGTGCGGGCGTCGCCATCCGCCTCATGGATGCGAGCGCGATCGCGTCCCGCGACCTGGTCGACCTCATGACCGACATCTGCGAGTCGCGCGACATCCCCCATCAGTTCCACGCCGCGAACACGGGTGGCACCGACACGCAGGCACTGCAGATCTCGGGGACGGGCTCGCTGGCCGGCTGCGTCTCCATCCCGACGCGCTACATCCACACCAGCGTCGAGTCATGTCATCCCGACGACATCCGGGCGGCGATCCGCCTCGTGGCCGGCCTCATCGAGCGGGCACACGAACTCCGCTGACCGGGACGGACCTGCGAGCGGCCGGCGGCGGGCTCAGCGGAGGGTGACGGTGAACCCGTCGTCGTACTGGTCGAACTCGCCCTCGCGTACGGAGACGGTCACCGTCCACCTCCCGGGCGCGAGGAGGGGCATGGACGCCGCCACGTAGGTCCCGGGCAGGGTCCGTGGCGCCGGGGCCCGGATCGGTCCCAGTCCCGCCTCCCGGTTGACGGCGGCGACCCGGACCTCGTCCACGTCGAGGGAGCGGCCGTCGCGTTTCAGGGTGATCTCGACGGTGTTGGGTCCCGCGATGACCGGGGTGACGACCACCCGCGCCGCGATGCCGCCCAGGTCCAGGCGCGCCGTGTGCTGCGTCTCCTGCGTGCGCGCGGCGACGCGTGCGGGCGGCTCGGCGATGAGCTGGGTCGTCACCCCGACGACGACGACCATCAGGAGGAGCTCGGCCCCGACGGCGCGTCCCAGTGGATGACCGGGATCCGCGCCACGTCGGACCCGTCGGCGTGAGACGGCGGCCAGCCCGACCAGGACGCCCACCAGGGCGACCTTCACTACGAGCAGACGCCCGTACGTCGTCGACACCAGGTGGCCGAGGCCGTCGAGCTCACCCAGTCCGTTGACGACCCCGGTCAGTACCAGGGCACCGACCGCACCGAGCGCGATCCCCGAGAAGCGCGGCAGCGTCGCCCGTGCGACCGGACCGCGGTCACGGCGGACCATGAGCACGGCCAGCGCGGTGGTCGCCAGCCCGCCGAACCACACGGAGGCGGCGCCCACATGGACCGCGTCGAGGACGACGGCCAGGGCACCACGGGCCCCCGCGTGGCCGGCCAGGCCGTGAACGACCGTCAGCGCGGCCGCCCCGGCGCACGCGAGCGCCCCCGGCAGCGGGTCGACCGGTCGGCGGGCCGCCAGGACGGCCGCCCCCGCGACGAGCAGGGACGCGGCGACCTGGATCATCCGTGCCGTGCCGTAGTTCGTCTCCAGGACCGGACGCAGGTGATCTCCCGCGAGTGCCGAGGTGATCGATCCCTCACCGGCCTTCGCCGCCTGGACGACCACACTCCACGCACCGATCAGGGCGACCGCACCGGCCACCCGGGACGTCGCCTTCCAGAGCCGTGACTCGACGGCCGGTGCCTGTCCGCGAAGCACCGCCACGAGGGCCGTCACCCCGCCGATCAGGAGCAGCGTCAGGGCGAGGTTCAGGAACCGGCTGACGGCGTCGATCCCCTGCAGCGCCGCCGGCGGCCCGCCCTCCCCCACGTCGCCGATGACACCGGTCGGGTTCGGCCCCGGGGCGCCGACGTGGAAGACGAAGTATCCGCTCACGGTGTGGCCGTCCACGGACACCGACCGCCAGACGACGGTGAACGTGCCCCGTGGGAGGGTCTCCCGTATCGGGGCGACGATCTCCCCGCGGGCGGGGGACGTCACGTTGCCGACGGGCAGACGCCGGGCGTCGCCGTCGAAGACGACGATCGACGCCAGCGACGGCTCCACGGCCTCGTCGAAGCGCAGCCGGATCTCCGGCGGGGACTCCGCGACGATGCGGTCGTTCCCGGGACTGGTGCCGATGAGGACGGCGTGCGCATCGGCGTGCGATGCCGTGACCGCCAGGACGGCGACGAGGCCGACCACCGTCACCAGCACCCGGATCAGGCGTGACGTCATCCCAGGACGGCGGAGAGGCCCGTCGGGAGCGACGCGACACCGAAGCCCCCGCTGGAGGCGGCGGCGATGCCCACGGCGAACCCGAGGACCACCAGGCCCAGGAGCGCGATCACCGCGGCTCCGGACACCCGCGGGCTGCGCAGCCCGCGACCGACGGCCATGAGCACGACGACGGCGGCGGCACCTCCGAGCAGGCCGCCGATGTGACCCCCGGCGGAGATCCCGGGAACCGTGAAGGTGATGACCAGGTTCAGGAGCAGCCACATGCCGAGGTCCCCGGACACCGATCCCTGGATCCGCCACTGCAGGATCAGCAGGGCCGAGAAGAGCCCGAAGACCCCGCCCGACGCCCCGACCGTGGGCGTGAGCGGCGAGGCGATCAGGGCACCGGCCGAACCCCAGACGAGCGCCACCAGATAGACCAGGCCGAACCGCGCCGATCCGATGGACATCTCCAGCACGGTCCCGAGCTGCCAGAGAACGAACATGTTGAGCACGATGTGCAGGATGCTGCCGTGCAGGAACGCCCCGGTGACGATGCGGTACCACTCACCGTCGTCGACGGACGGACCGTAGATCCAGCCCCACTGGGTAACACCGCCGCTCAGCCCGCCGCCTCCGCCCACCACGCGCGTTCGCGTGATCTCCTGCAGGACGAACATGACGATGTTCACCACGATCAGCGCCATGGTGACGATGTTCGCCCGCCGTGGCGCCATGCGTGACACGATCGCGCGCGCGCCGGTCGGAAGACCCGCGCACTCCCGGCAGCGCATGCCGACCGGGGTCTCCACCGCGCAGTCGACGCACATCGGTCGTTCGCAGCGGCCGCAGCTCAGCATCGTGCGGCGGTCCGGATGCCAGGCGCAGGTCCGCTCCTCCGGATGGTGGGATGGAGTGGTCATTCCGGTGCAGGGTAGCGGTGCGAACGGCCCGGACGACCGGTGAGGGCCGGCCGACCGTCCTTCACCGGTCGGCCGGGCTCCGCGCCGGGATCGTGGCGTACCCCCTCACGCGTCGCGTCGCATCACCACGGTACGCGCAGCGGCGAACAGCACCACGATCCACGCGACGATCGCGACCACGGCGAAGCCGACCGGGAGATGGAGATCGGACGAGCTCAGATTGCCGATCGCGATGCTGTCCGCCGCCGGCCCGGGAAGCGCCGCGATGACGTTCTCCTGCCACCACCGCGGGAAGAGCCCACCGAACATCAGCGGGACGAAGACGATGGCGAGGACGGTCGACAACGATGCGGCGGTCCCCCGGAGCATGAATGTGACGAACACGCCGATGACCGGGATCACCGGTGCGACGACCGCCGAACGGACGAGGGTCTCCCAGAGCTCCCGGTCGCCGAGCCCCACGTGGGGGACGTCGTAGGCACCGAGGATGAACGCCCCGGCCGCGAGCATGACGAACATCGCGACGAGCGCCGCGAGGAGCGTCGCGATCCCGATCGCACACGCCTTGGCGACGATCACCGGCGTCCGGCGGGGCGTCACGGAGAACGTCAGGCGGATCATCTTCGACGAGTACTCCGTCGCGACGAGGTTGACGGCCGCGGCACCGAAGAAGATGACGAGGAACAGGTTCCCGGCGAGTGACGTCTCCAGTGAGTTGACGGTCGCGCGCTGCGCGGCGTCGAGGTTGTCGAACGTCGCGCCGGTGACGACACAGATCAGAACGGTGAATCCGATCCCCAGAAGGGCGCCCAGGAGGAGGTTCCGGCGCACGCCGCGGGACGTGTTGAGCTTGATCAGTTCACCGGCGAACGTGGCTCCGAAGGTCGGCGCACCCTGTTCGGGACGGGCGCCGGCCGGTGCGGATGCGGTCGTCGTGGTCATCGTGCTTCCCCGTTCTCGGCCGTGGATCGGTCGACCGGTACCGCCTCGGCACTTTCGTCGTCGCCGGTCGCACGGTATTGGACGCTGTCGTCGGTGAGTTGCATGAACACGGCCTCCAGGCTGGCCCTCTGCGGTGTCAGCTCGTGAAGCGGTATCCGGGCCTCGGCGGCCAGATCGCCGATGCGCGTGTTGTCGAGGCCTGTGACGGTGAACGCCCCGTCGTCGCCGCGGGACACCTCACCGCCGGCACCGGTGAGGATCCCCCGGAGCCGGTCGGGGTCGGGTGTCACCACGCGGATGTCCCCACCGGACCCCGAACGGGTCAGCTCCGCCATCGTGGTCTGGACGATCAAGCGGCCCCGTCCGATGACGATGACCTGGTCGGCGGTGGACTCCATCTCGCCCATCAGGTGGCTCGACACCAGCACGGTCCGTCCTTCGGCGGCCAGACGCCGCATCAGCGTCCGGATCCACAGGATCCCCTGGGGGTCGAGGCCGTTGACCGGCTCGTCGAAGAGCAGCACGGGGGGATCACCGAGCATCGCCGTCGCGATGCCCAGCCGCTGTTTCATCCCGAGCGAATAGTCGTCGATCCGCACCCCGGCCTCGGACTCGAGGCCGACGAGCTCGAGGACCTCCTTCACCCGTCCACGTGCCAGTCCGCCCGCACGCGCCACCCATCGCAGATGGTCACCCGCGGATCGCCGTCCGTCCACCTCGCCGGCCGACAGCACCGCCCCCACCTCACGGATGGGTGCACGCAGTTCCCGGTAGTCGCGTCCGTCGACCGTGACGGTGCCGCCCGACGGGCGGTCGAGTCCGAGCATCATGCGCATCGTGGTGGACTTGCCGGCGCCGTTCGGCCCCAGGAATCCGGTGACGGCTCCGGGACGGACCGTGAACGACAGGTGATCGACGGCGACCTTCGTTCCGAACCGCTTCGTCAGCTCATGTGCCTCGATCAATCGGGCCCCTCCTCACGGGTCGCGAACACGGACCGGCGCACCGTAGCGATGATCACCGGGCACGGACAACCGTCCGCGCCGAGTCTTGGCCGACTCCGAACCCGACGGGGCCGCATGCGGCCCCGTCGTCACGGACGACGCCGATCCACCGTCACTCCCCGGGGACCGGCCCCGGCCCTCCGCCGGACCACGTCCGCCGGCTCAGGACGTACCGC
>CALMEC010000396.1 GCA_937862675.1 uncultured Actinomycetes bacterium | reverse complement strand
GACGGCTACAAGTACCTGCTGCGTACCGTCGCCACCGGTGACGGTGACCGGGTGCTCTCCACACCGCTCACTAGGTACTACACGGAAGAAGGAACCCCGCCCGGCCGGTGGATCGGCTCAGCCATCCCCGCGCTCGGCGGCGGCTCGATCACTGTCGGCGATGAGGTTTCCGAGGAGCAGCTTCAACGCCTGATAGGTCAAGGCCGCGACCCGATCAGTGGTCAGCCGCTGGGGAGTCCGTATCGGAAGTATCCGACGGTGACTGAGCGGGTCGAGCGTCGCACTGCGCGGCTCGATGTCGACCTCCCTGTGACTGAGCGTGCTGAGGCGGTCGCCGCAATCGAGGCTGAGGAGAGTGCTCGTGGGGTGCGGAAGGCGGTTGCGGGGTTCGATTTCACGTTCTCGATTCCGAAGTCCGCGTCGGTGCTGTGGGCGGTGTCGGACGCGGGGACGCAATCGTTGATTGCGGATGCGCATCATGCGGCGGTTGCGGAGATGGTTGCGCTCATCGAGCGGGAAGTTGCGGCAACCCGTGTCGGGGCGGCGGGACGCAATGGGGCGGTTGCGCAAGCCGATGTCTCGGGGGTGATCGCAACCGCGTTCGATCACTACGACTCACGGGCCGGTGACCCGCATCTGCACACGCACGTGGTGATCTCGAACAAGGTGCAGACCGCCCACGACGGCAAATGGCGATCCCTCGACGGCGGCCACCTGCGCGCCGCAACCGTCGCGCGCGCCGAACTCCCCGAAGCCGGCTTCGCTGGCCACCTCCCTCGCCCCTTCGCCGCCGAGTGGGAAGCCCGGGACATGGGACGTGACCGCAACCCCGCCTGGGCGATCACGAAGGTGCCGGAGAGGTTGGTCGCGGAGTTCTCGTCCCGGTCCCGGCAGATCGATCAGGAGAAGAACCGGCTCATTGCCGAGTACGTCGCCCGTCACGGCCGACAGCCCTCGCTTGCGACGATCATCAAGCTACGCGCGCAGGCGACGTTAGCGACGCGGCCGGAGAAGCAGGTCCGTTCTCTCGCGGACCTCACTGCGGAGTGGCGGGATCGGGCGTCGCACCTTCTCGGTGAAGACGCTGCGCGTTGGGCGAGCACCGTCACCGCGAACGACACACCGCTGTTACTGCGCGCGGACGATGTGCCGTTGGACGTGATCGACTCTCTCGGGCACAGTGTGGTTGAGGTGGTTGGTGAGAAGCGTTCAACCTGGCGGAAGTGGAACCTCACTGCTGAGGCTGCACGACAGACCATGCCCTACCGGTTCGCGACCACGCAGGATCGTGAAGCGATCGTCGGAATGGTCGTCGACGCCGCCGAGCGAGCTTCGATTCGGTTGACCCCGCCGGAACTGGCCTCGAGCCCTGCTGTGTTCCGCAGGTCTGATGACACCAGCAGGTTCCGCCCAGTGGGATCAACGGTCTACTCGTCACCGGGCATCCTCGTCGCCGAAGACCGTCTCCTCGACCGCGCCCGCAGCACGACCGCACCCGTCGTGTCGGTCGAGAGCATCGAGAAGGTCACCCGGCGACCGGACCGTGAGGGGCGCTTCCTCAGTGACGATCAGGCCGCAGCACTTGCGAGTGTCGCGATCTCGGGACGGGCGGTCGATGTGCTGGTCGGCCCGGCCGGCGCCGGGAAGACTACGGCCATGAGCGCTCTGCGTACCGCGTGGGAACGCGAACACGGGCGCGGCAGCGTCATCGGGCTCGCGCCGTCCGCGGTCGCCGCGCAGGTCCTCGCCGATGACCTCGGAGTTCGGACGGAGAACACCGCGAAGTGGTGGCAAGACCACCAGAACGCCGGGGCATCGTTCCGGAAGGGTCAGCTGGTGATCGTGGACGAAGCCTCCCTCGCCGGCACCCTCTCCCTCGACCGGATCACGGAGCACGCGGTGGCGGTGGGTGCGAAGGTGTTGTTGGTGGGTGACTGGGCGCAACTGCAATCCGTCACTGCTGGCGGAGCGTTCTCCCTCCTCGTCCACGACCGCAGCGACGCCCCCGAACTGGTCGATGTGCACCGCTTCGTCAACGACTGGGAGAAAACGGCCTCCCTCGACCTCCGCCACGGCCGCCCCGAAGCGATCGACACCTACGCCGCGCACGACCACATCACCGGCGGCGACACCGAGAAGATGATCGACGCCGCCTACACCGCTTGGCGTGCCGACACCCTGGCGGCGGTTTCCACGGTGTTGATCGCGGACTCGAACGAGTCAGTCAATGTCCTGAACCAGCGTGCCCGCGCTGATCTGATTCTCGATGGCACCGTGGATGCCCGCCGCGAAGTCCAGTTCCAAGGAGACGCCCGCGCAGGAGTCGGTGACACGATCATCACCAGGAAGAACGACCGCCGCCTCCACACTCCACGCGGGTGGGTCCGCAACGGTGACCGCTGGATCGTCACCGACATCCGAGACGATGGATCGCTCACCGCCCGCCGCGCCGACAGACGCGGCACCGTGACCCTTCCCGCTGGCTACGTCTCGGATCACGTTGACTTGGGGTACGCAGTGACGGCGCATAGGGCGCAGGGCATCACGACCGATACCTCTCATGTTCTTGTTGATCCGTCTACGACGAGGGAGAACCTGTATGTCGCGATGACCCGCGGCCGCCACGCGAACCTCGTCTATGTCGCCACCGACCGGCCCGACGACAACCACACCGCCCCACACCCCGCGGATGATCCGGCAGTGACAGCGAGGAGTGTGCTTTACGGGGTGCTGCAGCACGTCGGTGCCGAACTCTCGGCGCACGAGATGATCGCCGCCGAGCAGGAAGCGTGGGGGTCGATCGCTCAGCTCGCGGCAGAGTACGAGACGATCGCGCAAGCCGCGCAACACGACCGCTTCGCCACCCTCATCCGCCAATCCGGCCTCACTCCGGACGAGGCAGAAGACGCGATCCAATCCGACACGTTCGGGGCACTCGCTGCCGAACTGAGACG
>CALMEC010000395.1 GCA_937862675.1 uncultured Actinomycetes bacterium | reverse complement strand
GTTGCGCCGGGGGGGGTCCAGGGCCACGGACGCCGCTCCTCCCCGCCATCCCGCATCCCCCGGGGGGATCGGCGCCGAGAGGTCCGCGGCCGGCGGCAGACGCGGTGGACCTGGACGACGCCCGGCGCCGATCCGCGCGAACACCACGGCGACGGCGATGCCCAGGACGAAACCGAGGGCGATGTACCCGTACATGAATGGTCTCCGTTCTCCGCGGGACGGGGACGAGGCACGTTACCGCGGCGTCCGGATGGCCGCCACCGCCGTCCACCGCGTGCCGGGCACGGGACGATGGGACGGTGCACGAGACCCAGGATGACCGGTCAGCGTCACCTGCGTGCGTGTGGTCCGGGCCCGCGCGTCACGTGTCCGGCACCTGGCGCGCACCTTGAACTGAACGACGCCCCGCGCACACGATCATGCGCAGGGCGCAGATGACGTCGCCGACCACGTCGGCGACAGCCGAAGCGATTGTCGCGGCCCACCGAGGAACCCGACCATCCACAGCCGGCCCGAAACGCACGACGCCCCGGGCACAGGACCGTGCACGGAGCGTCAGGTGACTTCGCCGACCGCATCGGCGACAGCCGAGGCGGTCGCCGTGCCCCACCTTCGTTCTCCGGATGAAGTGCGTCCCATTGGGCGCACTTCATCCGGAGAACGGACGGCGAGACTACTTGAGGGAGATGCTCGCTCCGGCCTCTTCGAGGTCGGCCTTCATCTTCTCGGCCTCGTCCTTGTCGACGCCCTCCTTGATGGTGCCGGGGGCACCGTCGACCAGGTCCTTGGCCTCCTTGAGGCCGAGACCCGTGATCTGCCGGACCACCTTGATGACCGGGATCTTCTTGTCGCCGGCGCTCTCGAGGACCACCGCGAAGGAGGTCTGCTCGGCGGCGGCACCGTCACCACCGGCGTCGCCACCGGCTGGCGCGGCGGCCACGGCCACCGGGGCGGCGGCGGTCACGCCGAAGGCCTCTTCGATCGCCTTGATGCGCTCGGACAGCTCCAGGACGGAAATCCCCTTGAGCTCCTCGATCCACTCTTCAGTCGTAATAGCCATTCTCTGTTGTCGCTCCTGTTACGTCGTTTCAGCTTTCGGGGGTTTCCGGTGACGCGTCGGCGTCGGGTGCGGTCTCGGCGGCGGGCGCTTCGTCCACGGACTCGGCTGCGGGAGCCTCTTCGGAGGCCTCCTCTGCCGGTGCGTCATCGGCGGGGGCCGACTCGGCTGCGGGTGTTTCGTCGGCAGGAGCCGACTCGGCTGCGGGGGCGTCGCCCTCCGCCAGCTGACCGGATCCCTGGACGGCCGCAAGGGTGCGGGCCAGGGTGGAGATCAGCGCGTTCAGTCCACCGGCCAGACCGGTGAGCGGTGCGGCGATGCCACCGGCCAGCTTGGCCAGCAGCACGTCGCGGCTCGGCAGGCTCGCGAGCTGCTGGAGCGCGGCGACCGAGAGGTCCTCACCGTCGAGGATTCCTCCGCGGACGGAGAACGTCTCCTCGTGCTCCTTGGCGAAATCGGACAGCACCTTGGCGGCTGCGGCCGGGTCTCCGTTGACCCACACCAGGCCCGTGGGGCCGGTGAGGTACGGGGTGAGCGCGTCGCGCCCGACCTGGTCGGCAGCACGCCGTGACAGCGTGTTCTTGACGACCGTCATCTCGGCGTCCGCATCCCGCAGCTTCCCTCGAAGCTCGGAGATGTCGGCGACGCTGAGACCACGGAAGTCCGCCGTCACCACCGTGTCCGTGCGCTCCATGCGCTCGACCACGTCGGCGATGACCTGTGCCTTCTCTTCGCGGTTCAGTTGTTCACCTCCTCATGTCGTTGCCCCGCGACGAGCGACGACATGGCACCCCGACGGGGGCGTGTCGCCGATCTCGCACGGGTGGCCGTCAGGCCGGTTTCAGACGGCGGGAATGCCGTCCCCGTGGGTCTTCGATCGACCCGGTGTCTCTGTGGAGCCGCCCTAGGCAGCCGCCCCTTCGGCCAGCTGCTGCGTCTGCGACGTGTCGAGCGGGATGCCCGGCCCCATCGTCTGCGTGAGCGTGACGGACCGCAGGTACCGGCCCTTGGCGGCGGCGGGCTTCGCCCGGAGGATCTCGTCGAGCACGGCCTGGTAGTTGTCGACCAGCTGGTCCTCGCTGAACGAGAACTTGCCGATGCCCAAGTGGACGATGCCGGTGCGGTCGGTGCGGTACTCGACCTTTCCGCCCTTGACGTCCTCGACGGCCTTGGCGACGTCGAAGGTGACGGTGCCGGTCTTGGGGTTCGGCATCTTGCCGGCCGGTCCGAGGACGCGACCGAGCTTTCCGACCTCGCCCATCATGTCCGGCGTCGCGATGACGACGTCGAAGTCGAGGAAGCCCTCCTGGATGCGCTTGGCCAGATCCGCGCCGCCGACGACCTCGGCACCAGCGGCCTCGGCCTCACGGGCCTTCTCGCCCTCGGCGAACACGGCGACGGTGACGCTGCGTCCCGTTCCGTGCGGCAGCGCGATGGTCCCGCGCAGCTGCTGGTCGGCGTGACGGACGTTGACGCCGAGGCGGAAGTGGACCGCCACGGTGGCGTCGAAACGCGTCAGCTCCTGCGACTTGAGCAGGCGGACGGCGTCACGCGAGCTGTAGACGACCCCCGGCTCGATGGCCTCGGCGGCCTGCCGGTACTTCTTTCCGTGCTTGGGCATTCTCTCTGAGTCCTCGTTCTTACTGTGCTGCGACCGTGACGCCCATGCTGCGGGCGGTGCCGGCGATGATGCTCATCGCCGCGTCGATGTCATTGGCGTTCAGGTCCGGGAGCTTGGTCTCGGCGATCTGGCGGAGCTGGTCCCGGCTGAGCTCGGCGACCTTCGTCTTGTGCGGCTCTGCCGAGCCCTTGCTGAGCCCGAGGGCCTGCTTGATGAGCACCGCAGCAGGCGGGGTCTTCGTGATGAACGTGAACGACCGGTCCTCGAACACGGAGATCTCGACCGGGATGATCGTGCCCGCGTTCCCCTGCGTGCGCTCATTGAACGCCTTGCAGAACTCCGGGATGTTGATGCCCGCGCCACCCAGCGCAGGACCGACGGGCGGAGCCGGCGTGGCGGCCCCTCCGGGGATCTGCAACTTGACGATTTGCGCGACCTTCTTGGCCATTCGTGTTCCTCGATCGAGCGCCCCGCCAGCGGGGCACGGTGGTTACGACAGCTTCTTGACCTGGTCGAAGTTCAGCTCGGCCGGAGTCTCGCGGCCGAAGATGCTGACCAGGACCTTGAGTTTGTGCTGCTCGGCATTGACCTCGCTGATCGAGGCGGGCAGGGTGGCGAACGGGCCGTCCATCACT
>CALMEC010000394.1 GCA_937862675.1 uncultured Actinomycetes bacterium | reverse complement strand
ATCGTCGTGGTCTCCGTCGGGCGGGCGGTGCAGGCGGTCGTCCACCTGATCGTCCGCGCGAACGCCGGTGGCATGGGGCTCGATCCCGACGTCCATCGCGAGGACTCCTTCCCGGCCCGGGGGCCGTGGCCACCGGGCCGCCGAGACTACGCCGCGAGCCGGCAAAGGCAATGCCATCCGGCGTCGGAGCCGGTCACCGTCGAAACTGTTGCGCCGATCCGATCGCGGGCGGGATCGCGGAGCGCTCGCGTCGTCCGGCCTGTCATGGTCCCGGGACCCAGAACGGAGTCCGGAAAGGACCAGCAATGGCACCCGACTCATCGATCCCGCTCGACCCGACCTCCCTCGACATCCTGCGCGACGCACTCGGCACCCTCGCCACGGGCTTCGACCATCTGCCGCGCGTCGGATCGCCGGTGAGCGGAGGGGACGACGTCCAGGCGGTCCTCCACCGGGTCGCGGAGCGGATGCGGGACAACCTTCCGTACTTCCATCCGCTCTACGCCGGCCAGATGCTGAAGCCCCCTCATCCGGTCGCGCGGATCGCGTACGAGCTGTCGCAGTGGATCAACCCCAACAACCACGCGCTCGACGGCGGCCGTGCCAGCTCACGCATGGAGAAGGAGGCGGTCTCCGCGCTCGCCGCCATGTTCGGATGGGAGTCCCACCTCGGACATCTGACATCCGGCGGCACGATGGCGAACCTCGAGGCGCTGTGGATCGCCCGTCAGGTCTCTCCCGGCACCGTGGTCGTGTCCGAACAGGCGCACTACACCCATTCCCGCATCGGCGCGGTTCTGGGCATGGATGTCGAGACGATCGCCGCCGACCGGCACGGGCGGATGGACGTGGACGCGCTCGGGACACGGCTGGCGGAGGGAGGCGTCGGGGCCGTCGTGGCCACGATCGGCACCACCGCCACCGGGGCGGTCGACCCGCTCCCCGCTCTGCTCGATCTCCGCGATCGTCACGGCTTCCGCCTGCACGCGGACGCCGCCTACGGCGGCTACTTCGGCCTCGCCGGCAACCTGGGGTCTGACGCGCGCGCGGCGTACGACCGGCTGGGCGAGGCCGACTCCGTCGTGATCGACCCGCACAAGCACGGCCTCCAGCCGTACGGTTGCGGCTGCGTGCTTTTCCGCGACCCGTCGGTCGGCCGCCACTACCGGCACAGCTCGCCCTACACGTACTTCACCTCCGACGAGCTCCACCTCGGTGAGATCAGCCTGGAGTGCTCGCGGGCAGGTGCGTCGGCCGTCGCGCTCTGGGCGACGCAGGAGCTGTTGCCGCTCGTGCCGGACGGCGACTTCGCCCGTGACCTCGAACGGTGCCGTACGGCGGCGCTGGCGCTCCACGAGCGGCTGGAGGCCGATGACCGGTTCGTCACCTCGTCCCCGCCCGAGCTCGACATCGTCACCTGGTCGATCCGCGCCGGCAGTGTGAGCGAGGCGTCCGCCCTGGCACGGCGGATCTTCGACGAGGCGGCGCGGCACGACCTCCATCTCGCGCTGGTCGAGCTCCCCGTCGCTCTGTCCGACCCGCCGGAGGAGATGGCGATCGACCGTGACACGGTGAGATGCCTGCGCTCGGTGCTGATGAAGCCGGAGCACCTCGACTGGATCGATCCCATCTGGGACCGTCTGGACGCCGCGACGGGCGCTGTTCTGGCAGCCGGGTGATCCACGTGCGGTCCGGCATCTCCGGCACCTCCCTCGCCGGGCGGATGTACGCCGACCGTGGTGAGAGCCGTACGCGCCACACGACGCGGGAGCCATGTACGTGACGGGAATCGGGAGCGCCGGTACTCTGGCCCCAGGACGGCTCCCGGCAGCGCGGAGTGGCCGTCGTCGCACCCGTCCGACTCCGTTCCGCCCGACCAGCCTTTGACTGCCCACCAGAAATCCACGAACCTCGCGGTCGTCCTGTTGTCGCTCGCGGTGGGGATCGTCCTCGCGGACTCGGCGATCGTCACGCTGGCGCTGCCGAGCATCCTGCGTGACTTCCATGCCGACGTGTCCGAGGTGGCGTGGATCCTGACGGGGTTCAACCTGGTGCTCGCGGTGGCCGCCGTGCCCGCCGCCAGGATCTGTGCGCGCGGTGGTGCGGGCTATGCCGGCGCCGTGGGCCTCGTCGCGTTCGCGCTGGCGTCGGCCGGGTGCGCCCTCGCCGGAACCCTCGGGGTCCTCATCGTCTCGCGCGTCGTGCAGGCGATCGGGGGCGCGCTGGTGATCGCCGCCTGCCTCGAGCTCCTGGTCGCCGCCTCACGCGACGAGCGCCGCGGTGTCGGCCGGTGGGTGGCCGCAGGTGTCGCGGGGTCGGCCGTCGGGCCGGTGGTCGGAGGCCTGATGACCGAGGCGATCAGCTGGCAGTCGATCTTCATCGTCCAGGTCCCGCTCGTCCTCCTCGCCGTGCCGGTCGCGCTTCGTCTGCGTTCCGGCGTCGAACGGCACGATGCGGGATCCGACCGACCGGACATCCCGGCCAACCTCGCGCTCGCGTTCGTCTCCGCTGCGCTCACCGCGGCCCTCTTCCTCCTCGTCCTCCTGCTCGTCGAGGGCTGGCGCCGATCTCCGGCGCTGGCCGCCGTGACGGTCAGCGCGATCCCGCTCGCCGCCGTCGCCGCCGGTCCGCTCGCCCGCGTGATCCGGGCCGGAATCCGTGCCGAGGCCATCGCCGGTGCGATCCTCGTCGGCGGGGGGCTCGCCTGTCTCGCCCTTCTGCCGGACGCGAACCCATGGTGGACGGTCCCGCCGCAGATCCTCGTCGGCATGGGTCTCGGGCTGACCGTGGACTCACTGACCCGTTCGGCGCTGCGGGAGCGGATGCCGCGTGCACTGCACGGCGGGTGGACCATCGCGGCCCGCCACGGGGGGATCGTGGTTGGCCTCCGGATCCTCACGCCGCTCTTCACGC
>CALMEC010000393.1 GCA_937862675.1 uncultured Actinomycetes bacterium | reverse complement strand
CCGCGGCCTCGGACCGGCTTTCGATCACGGTCGCCGCCGTCCAGGCGACGATGATCGACAGCAGGCCCCCGCCCACGAAAGCGGCCGTGGTCAGCAGGGCGGGCGGGATTCGCGGCGGGCCGTGGCGTCCGGTGAACCGCTGCCGGGCGATCCGCCCGTCGAGCGCGGTCACGCCATCGAGGCCCGGCTCAACACCGAGGACCCGCAGCGTGGCTTCGCGCCCGCCCCGGGCCGCATCCGCCGTCTCCGGTTCCCGTCCGGTCCCGGGATCCGTGTGGACGCCGGGTTCGTCGAGGGTGACGAGATCCCGTCGCAGTACGACTCCATGATCGCCAAGATCATCGCGTGGGGCGCGGACCGCTCGGAGGCCCTGGCCCGGTTGCGCCGCGCGCTGGTCGAGACGTCCGCGGTCGTCGAGGGGGGAGCCACCAACCGGACGTTCCTCCTGGAGCTGCTCCAGCACCCGGACGTCATCGCGGGCACGGTGGCCACCGGGTGGCTGGACCGTATGGGCACCGACCCGCTTCTTCCCGCGAGCCTGGGCGAGGTCGCCGTCCTCACGGCGGCGATCGAGGCCTGCGACCAGCAGGAGGCCCTCGAACGCGCCGAGTTCTACGCCGCGGCGCGCCGCGGGCGCCCGGCGGACACCAGCGACGTCGAGACGACCGTGGAGCTCCGTTTCCGCGGCGCGCAGTATCGCGCCGTCGTGGGGCACCTCGGACCCGGCGAGTACCGGGTCCGCATCGACGGGGCCGACCTCGACGTGCACGTCGATCGTCTGGGCGAGTTCGACCGGCGCGTCGTGCTCGGCGATCGCACCCATCGCGTCACGCTCTCCCCGAGTGCATCGGACCTCCTGGTCGAGGTCGACGGCATCGCGCACCGGGTCTCCCGCGACGAGGGCGGGCTCGTCCGGGCCCCCGCGCCGGCCCTGGTCGTCGCGATCCCCGTCTCCGAGGGCGTCGAGGTCGCCGCCGGCGCGCCGGTGGCCGTCGTCGAGTCGATGAAGATGGAGACCACGCTCACCGCTCCGTTCGCGGGGACGGTGCGTGAGGTGCTCGTGGCCGGCAACGTCCAGGTGGCGGCGGGTGCCCCGCTGGTGCGCCTTGAGCCGAGCGGAACCGGGGACAAGGACGACGCCGTCGTCGTCGAGCGCATCTCTTTCCCGTCGTCGGCGGACGATCAGGAGATCACCCGCGTGCTGGACGACATGCGGAGCCTGGTCCTCGGATACGACATCGACGCCGCGACCGCGCGGGGTCTCGTCGGCCGTCTCGACGCCCTTCTGGACACGGGACAGGCGGCGGACCTGCTCCCCCGGAAGCTGGAGATCCTCCGCATCTTCGCCGACCTGGCCGAGCTCTTCCGGGACCGTCCTCCCGTGGAGGACTTCGAGGGCGATGAGTGGGTGCACTCCCCTCGCGAGAGCTTCAACGGCTTCCTTCGTTCGCTGGACGTCAAACGGGAGGGCGTGTCGGAGACCCTCAAGCAGACGCTGTCCCGGGCCGTCACCCACTACGGCGTCACCTCGCTGGACCGCTCCGGGGCCCTCGCCGACGCCTGCTACCGGATCTTCCTCGCCCACCAGCGGGTGGCGACCCATCTCCCGGTGGTCGCGACGGTCCTCGGCCATCTCCAGAATCGCGCGGACGCCCTGGACGAGGCGCACCGGGACGATCTGCTGCACACCCTGGACCGGCTGATCGTCGCGACCCAGCTGCGGCATCCCGCCATCGCGGACGAGGCACGGGCGGTGCGCTTCACGGTGTTCGACCGTCCCGAGCTCGTCGCGGCGAAGGACGATCTCTACCGCCAGATGCGCGAGGACATCGCGGCCCTGGCGGAGGGGCCCGACGACGAGGCCGCCGCGGTGCATCGTGGGCGCCTGATCGAGTCGCCGTTCCAGCTCCTCCGGCTCCTGGGGGAGCAGCTGGTCCTGGGACAGGGACGCGATCGCATCCTGCTCGACATCTTCACCCATCGCTACTACCGGCTCCGCGAGCTCAAGGGTGCCGGCATCCGCGAGCGTGGCGGCCGGCCGTTCCTCACGGCCACGTACGACCGGCACCGGCAGAACCTGGAGAGGCGCGACGTCGGTCTCGTGACGACCGTGACCACCGGTGCGGAGATCGGGGAGACCCTGGCGGAGATCGGCGCCATCATCCGCGAGGGTTCGTATCCGGACGGGGCCGTCGCCGACCTTTACGTCGCCTGGACGGACTCGCCCTCCGACGCGGACGCGCTCGTGCGGGAGATCACCGAGGCCGCCCGGTCGGCGGACCTTCCCGAACCGCTCAATCGCATCGCCGTCTCCATCAACGATCCGGCGGGAGGGGCCGACCGGCACTTCACCTTCCGGCGCTCGGACGGCGAACTGGTCGAGGAGCGCGTGGCGCGCGGCATGCATCCCATGATCGCGCGGCGCCTCCGGCTGTGGCGCCTGGACGAGTTCGCCCTGGAGCGCCTCCCGTCGGTCGGCGACACGTACCTCTTCAAGTGCACGGCCAACGAGGGCGGGGACGAGCGGCTGGTCGCCATGGCGGAGGTCCGCGACTTCCACCTGACCCGTGACCCGTCGGGTGCCCCGCTGGCGATGCCCGGGGTGGAGAGCACGCTCGGCAACTGCCTGGAGAGCATCCGTGGCGCACGTGCCGATGGATCCCGGCCGTCGGGTGACGAGGTCAACCACGTGTTCCTCTACGTGTGGCCCCGGGTCTCCCTGCCCATGAGTGATCTCGTCTTCGTGGCGCGGAACCGCCTGGCGCAGATGACGGCCGGGCTCGGGCTGGAGGACGTCACCCTCTACATGCGCACCACGGACCGCGAGGGCACCGAGGCCGGCGAGATGGCGCTCAGCTTCAGCTACCAGCCGGGTGCCGGCGTCACCGTCCTGGTCAACGAGGCCCCGGCCCGCACGCTCGCCCCGCTCACCGACTACGACCGCCGCAAGCTGCCCGCCCGCCGTCGCGGGACGGTGTATCCGTACGAGCTCATCCCGCACATCTCCGGGCCGTACGGCAAGTTCCAGGAGTACGACCTGGACGATCAGGGCGCCTTCGTCCCCGTCACGCGTGAGCCGGGAGGCAACGCGGCCGGCGTGGTCTGCGGGGTGGTCTCCACACCCACCGAGACATACCCGGAGGGCGTGCGGCGCGTCGTCATCATGGGCGACCCCACACGTTCGCTGGGATCGGTGGCGGAGCCCGAGTGCTGCCGGATCGTCGCCGCCATCGACCTGGCGGAGGAGATGAAGGTGCCCGTCGAGTGGTTCGCCCTCTCCTCCGGCGCGAAGATCTCCCGTGACAGCGGCGTCGAGAACATGGACTGGGTGGCGCGCGCACTGCGGCGGATCATCGAGTTCACCCAGGCCGGCGGCGAGGTCAACGTCGTCGTGGCCGGCATCAACGTCGGCGCCCAGCCGTACTGGAACGCCGAGGCGACGATGCTCATGCCCACCCGGGGCATCCTCGTCATGACGCCCGACAGCGCGATGGTCCTCACCGGCAAACAGGCCCTGGACTACTCCGGGGGCGTGTCCGCCGAGGACAACTTCGGCATCGGCGGATATGACCGCATCATGGGCCCGAACGGCGAGGCCCAGTACTGGGCCCCGCATCTGGCCGGCGCATGCGACCTGCTGTTCCACTACTACGACCGGACCTATGTGGCGCCGGGTGAGCGGTTCGCGCGCCCGCGGGTCAGCGACGATCCCGTGGACCGCGACGTGCGCGACCAGCCGCTTCCGGGCGCGCCGGGCGAGTTCCAGACCGTCGGTGAGATCTTCAGCGCCGAGACCAACGCCGAGCGCAAGCGTCCGTTCGACATCCGTCCCGTCATGCGGGCGGTGGCCGACCTGGACAGCGAGCCCCTCGAACGGTGGGCCGGGATGGGCGATGCCGACACGGCCGTCGTCTTCGACTGCCACCTCGGCGGGCGCCCCATCTCGCTGATCGGCATCGAGTCGCGTCCCATCCCGCGGACCGGGTTCCTGCCCGCGGACGGTCCCGACCAGTGGTCGGCGGGGACGCTCTTCCCGATGTCGTCCAAGAAGGTCGCACGGGCGATCAACGCGGCGAGCGGCGCACGGCCGCTCGTGGTCCTGGCGAACCTCTCCGGCTTCGACGGGTCGCCCGAGTCGCTGCGCAAGTGGCAGCTCGAGTTCGGTGCCGAGATCGGGCGTGCGATCGTCAACTTCGACGGTCCGATCGTCTTCTGCGTGATCTCCCGCTACCACGGAGGCGCGTTCGTCGTCTTCTCGGGCGCCCTCAACGACAACATGGAGGTGGTCGCGGTCGAGGGCTCGTACGCGTCGGTCATCGGCGGCGCGCCGGCGGCGGCCGTCGTGTTCGCCCGCGACGTCGACAAGCGCACGAACGCCGATCCCCGGGTCCAGGAGATCGAGGCCCGCATCGCCGACGCGCCGCCCTCCGGGATCGCCGCGCTGCGCGCCGAGCTCAACCAGGTGCGATCGGCGGTCCGGTCGGAGAAGCTGGGTGAGGTCGCCACCGAGTTCGACGACATCCACAGCATCGAACGCGCGCAGGCGGTGGGATCGGTCGACACGATCGTGACGGCCGCGGACCTCCGGCCGTACCTCGTCGCCGCGGTCGAGCGCCGGCGCGCCCCCGGCGACGGGATGCGCGTCCACGAGGCCGAGCGTGCGCGAGATCGTCCCCGTGTCCACGCCCGCGGCCTCGGCGCGCGCGCGCACCG
>CALMEC010000392.1 GCA_937862675.1 uncultured Actinomycetes bacterium | reverse complement strand
ACGCAGGACACGAACGGCGCGAGCAGGAACACGCCCTTGTTGGAGCCTGCCGGAATCGTCGGCTCCTTCAGCACGAATTTCAGCAAGTCCGCGAAGGACTGGAACAGACCCCACGGCCCGACCACGTTGGGGCCGCGACGGATCTGCACCGCCGCCCAAATCTTGCGGTCGGCCAAGAGCAGATAGGCGATCGAGACGAGAAGCGCCACGAGCAGGCCGACGCTCTGGATCAGGATGATCAGCAGCGGCGGCACGGTGAACATCATGGTGCCCAGCGTCATCTTGGTGGGCAGCTTGTTGGCGGCTTCCTCGGCGCGCATCACACGCTTGTCGCGCATTTCCGACGAATAGACGCGCAGCGATTCCGCGATCGAGGTGCCGAAGGCCTTTCGTGTCGTGGTATGCTGCAGCGCCAGCGTGAGCGACTGACGCATCAGGCCGGCGGAGCCGATCCAGTACCGCGTCTCGCCGCCGACGGTGAAGGCGAAGATCCGGGCGTGCTCGAGGAAGCGGCCGACGATCGAGATGACGCGGACGTTGTCGCTCACGCCGGGGATGCCGGGCCGCAGTCCGGTGATGCCGCGCACGATCAGATCGACCGGCACGCCCGCCTGCGAGGCCCGGTAGATCGCCCCGATGATCGGCCCGTCGATGATCGAGTTCAGCTTCATCACGACCCGCGAGGGCGAGTCGGCCGTGTGCCCGTCGATGGCGCGGTCGATCTCGCGGATGATGCCGTTGCGCAGGTGCGCAGGTGCCACCAGGGTGCGCCGGTACTCCGGCGGGCGCGCGAAGCCGGTGAGGTGGTTGAAGAGGTCGGCGACGTCCTCGGCCATGTCCTCGCGGCAGGTGAAGATGCCGAGGTCCGTGTAGAGGCGGGCCGTGGAGGGATTGTAGTTGCCCGTCCCGATGTGGACGTAGCGGCGCACGCGGTCGCCCTCGCGGCGCACCACCAGGCAGAGCTTGGCGTGCGTCTTCAGGCCCGACAGCCCGTAGACGACGTGGGCGCCGGCGCGCTCGAGGGCGCGGGCCCACTGGATGTTGCGCTCCTCGTCGAAGCGGGCCTGCACCTCGACCAGGCAGACGGTCTGCTTGCCCTGCTCGGCGGCGCGCATCAGCGCCGGCACGATCGGCGAGTCGCCGCTGGTGCGGTAGACGGTCTGCTTGATGGCGAGGACGTTCGGGTCCTCCACCGCCTGCTCCACGAACCGCTCGACGCTGGTGTGGAAGTCGTCGTAGGGGTGGTGGACGAAGATGTCGCCGCCGCGGATCGCCGCGAACATGTCGGTGCGCTCGCCCTCCTCGGGCCGCAGCCGCGAGCGGGTGCGCGGCTCCCAGCGCGCGTCGCGCAGCGCGGGGCGGTCCATCCCGGCGAGCATCCACAACGAGGTGAAGTCGAGCGGCGGCTCGATGCGGAAGGTGTCGCGGCCGGAGACCTCGAGCGCCTCCATGAGGTCGTGTACGAGGGCGTCGGGCGCCCCCTCCGCCACCTCGAGGCGCACGACGTGGCCGAAGCGGCGCCGGCGCAGCTGCGCCTCGACCGCCCCCAGCAGGTCGTCCGACTCGTCGGAGATCGAGAAGTCCGCGTCGCGCGTCACCCGGAAGCGCGAGGTGTCGAGCACCTGCATCCCCGGGAAGAGCCGGCTGACGTGCGACTCGATCACGTCCTCGAGCGGGACCAGCCGGTCGCCGACGGGCAGGAAGCGCGGCAGCCGCGGCGGCACCTTGATGCGGGCGAAGCGCGTCTCCCCCTTCACGGGGTCGCGGACGCGCAGGCCCAGGTTCAGAGAGAGGCCCGAGATGTACGGGAACGGGAGGCCGGGCCCGACGGCCAGCGGGGTCAGGACCGGATAGACCTCGCGGTCGAACTGGACGTCGATGTGGCGCTGCTCGTCGTCGGTGAGCTCGGCGTACGGGACGACCTCGATGCCCTCGGCGGCGAGCGCCGGGCGGATCTCCTCGCCCCAGATGCGGCTCTGCTCGGAGGTCAGCTCGCGGACGCGGGCGGCGACCCGGTCGAGGACCTCGTCGCGCGGGAGCTGATCCGGGGTGGAGGGCAGCCGGCCCGCCTCGAGCGCATCCTGCACCGCGGCCACGCGGACCATGAAGAACTCGTCGAGGTTGCTCGAGAAGATGGCGAGGAACTTGCACCGCTCGAGCAGCGGCACCCCGGGGTCCTGCGCCAGGGCCAGCACGCGGGCGTTGAAATCCAGCCACGAGAGCTCGCGGTTGATGTAGAGCCCGGGATCGGCCAGATCGGGAGTGGCCGGGGCGTCATGGGTCGTGCTCATCCGGTCCCCCTTCTTGCCCCTGCGAGCGCTGGTCGGAAGACCTGGGCCTCGACGGTCACAGAGTAACCCA
>CALMEC010000391.1 GCA_937862675.1 uncultured Actinomycetes bacterium | reverse complement strand
CACGTGACGTCGTTGCATCGGGCGGTCGTCCTCGTGCTCAAGGAGAAGGCCGAGGGCCTGGAGCAGTCCGAGATCGCGATCCGGACGACCGGTGGGTCGTTCGTGAAGCCGCAGGTCATCCGGCTGACCTATCTGGTGCGCGTCCCCCGCTACGAGGCCCGCAAGATCACGCGCCGCGCCCTGTTCGCCCGCGACGGCTGGACATGCCAGTACTGCGGCGCTACGACCCGCCTCACCATGGACCACGTGGTGCCGCGAAGCCGCGGCGGCGGTTCGGGATGGGACAACATCGTCGCCTCATGCGCACCCTGCAACGCCCGGAAGGCGGACCACCTCCCGGCCGAGATCCGCATGTTCCCGCGTACGCGCCCCCGGCCCCCGTCGCCGGAGGTGTTCATCCGCGTCGCGGCCCCGCATCGCCCGATCTCATGGGAGCCGTATCTGGCGGCGCTGGCCGCCTGACCCGGTCGGGCCGGCGGACCGCACGGGACGGGATCAGCGGCGCCGGCCGCCCCGGCGTCGTGAGCCGCCGTCTCCGCGCTTCGCGCCCCGTGCGCGGGTCGTCGCGACGGCCTCGGCGTCCCGGCGCTCGATCTCGCGGGCACGCTCCAGCATCTCGTCCAGCGCGTCGACGGGGATGACCACGGCACCGGCGTTGTCGGCGTAGATCCAGTCGCCGGGGAGGATGCCGACGCCGTCGATCTCGACCGGGACGTTGCCCTCCAGCGGACGGACGTCGTCACCCGCGGCCCGGACCGTCTCACCGCTGGCGTAGCAGACGATGTCGAAGTCGGCGATCTCCTCCATGTCGCGGATGCGCGCGTCCGTCAGGAGGCCGGTGAACCCCGCAGCCTCGATCCGCGCGACCTTCTTGCCGCCGGCGACGGCCTGGTCCGGATAGCCGCCGGATGCGATGACGAGGACGTTCCCGGTGTCGGCGACCTCGTCGAGGATCGCGTCGAAGCGGTCCACCTCGCTGTGATGGTCCTGACGGTTCGGGAAGAACCGCATCGTCGCCACCTTCCCGAACAGCACCTCGCCCGGTGTGGGCGACATGAGGTCGAGCACGTGGGCCCGGTGCGGATAGACCGCGGACATCGCGTCGCAGAGCGAGGCGGAACTCACGCCGTCGATGGAGAGGTCGTCATCGGACATGGGTGCTCCCGGAGGCCGCGGTGGACATGACCGGATTGTGCCCGCGAGCGGCTATCCTTGCCCGGATGCTCCCGTAGCTCAGGGGATAGAGCACAGGTTTCCTAAACCTGGTGTCGCAGGTTCGAATCCTGCCGGGAGCATGCGAACCCGGACACCGAGTGATGTCCGGCACGCGACGTGACGCCGACGGTTCACGCGATCCGGGCGATCGCCGGTGACCCCCCGCACGACCCGATGTCGGAGCTCCGCGACGGGGACATCGGCCCGGCATCCCGGCGCATGCGATACGGCGCCCTGTTCAGACGGGCCCGTATCGCCACGATCCCGACAGCTCTGTTTGCACGATCTCCCCAAATACATTACGATACCGTTTCGTATCGAATTGACGACGGGGAGCGACAGGTGGCAAGCGTGGGACGACCGATGGACGAGACCCGGACCGAGCTGATCCGCCAGGCGGCACTGGAGCTCCTGGCCGAGGACGGGTACGACCTCGTCACCATGGAGGCCGTCGCCGCGCGTGCCGGCGTCGGCAAGCCGACCATCTACCGCCGCTGGAACTCACGGGCCGACCTGGTGATCGACGCCGTCCGCAGCATGGTCACGACCTTCCCGATCCCCGACACCGGGTCCGTGGAGGGCGATCTGCGAGCCGTCCTCGGGCACATCCAGCCCGCCGAGGGACGTCGGCTCGGCGTGATGGGGGGACTCGTCAGCGCGCTCCCCCGCGATCCCGACCTGGCGGTCCTGTTCCGTGAGCACGTCAGCAAGCCCCGCATGGACATCCTGCGCGCGATCTTCGCCCGTGGGGCCGCACGCGGTGAGATCCCCGAGGGCACCGACACCGATCTCCTCGCCACGGTGATCCCGTCGATGTTCGGCTTCCGGGTCCTGTTCACCGGCTGCGCCGTCGACGCCGACTTCGCCGACGCGGTACTCGAACAGGTCCTTCTCCCGCTCCTCAGATCCCCACGCCGACCGTCGAAGGAGACGGCATGAATCCCGGCACATCGCCGACGGCATCCCGTGCCGACCGCGCCCCGCGGGCACCCTCGGGGCGCTGGTGGATCCTGGGCGTCATCTGCCTCGCGCAGCTGATGGTGGTCCTCGACGCCACCGTCGTCAACATCGCGCTGCCATCGGCCCAGGAGGACCTCGGGTTCTCCAACGCAGGACGCCAGTGGGTCGTGACGGCCTACGCCCTAGCCTTCGGCGGACTCCTCCTCCTGGGCGGTCGCCTGGCCGACCGCTTCGGCCGCGAGCGCATGCTCATCATCGGCATGGCCGGCTTCGCCGCCGCATCCGCGCTGGCCGGTGCCGCCGCCAACTTCGAGATGCTGGTCGCCGGCCGCGCGGTCCAGGGGATCTTCGGTGCGCTCCTCGCACCCGCCGCCCTCTCCACCCTGACGGTGACCTTCACGGATCTCGGCGAGCGCGCCAAGGCGTTCGGCATCTACGGGGCCATCTCCGGTGCCGGCGGCGCGATCGGCCTCCTCCTGGGCGGCGTCCTGACCGAGTACCTCGACTGGCGCTGGACGCTCTACGTCAACGTCGCCTTCGCCGTCTTCGCGATCGTCGCCGCCGTTCGTCTTCTCCACATGAGCCCGCGCAATCCCTCGGTTCACGTCGACGTGCCCGGTGCGGTCCTCGTCATCAGCGGCCTGGTGTCGGTGGTCTACGGGCTGTCGCGGGCGGAGACCCACAGCTGGGGGGACGGTCTCACCCTCGAACTCCTCGTCGCGGGAGTCGTCCTCCTCGCCTGCTTCGCCGCGATGCTTCCCTGGAACGTGATCGGCTTTTGGAACGCGGTGGTGGGCTTCACCCTCCTGGCCTTCGCGCGCAACCCGACCGCCCAGGTCTTTCCCGCAGTGGCG
>CALMEC010000390.1 GCA_937862675.1 uncultured Actinomycetes bacterium | reverse complement strand
GCGGCGTCTCACGCGACGCAACTCTGGTCGGCAACCCCGACGTCGAGGTCGACGGCGTCGAGATCGTGAAGTCGGCCGTCTCGATGGTTGATTCCACGGGCTCGCGGCGTGGTGCGTGTCTCCGGCGGCGCGGATGCGCCACCGGGCGACTCGAACAGGCGACCAGCATGCCCTTCGGCGCCCGGCGGCGTCCCGCATCCCCCGGTGACGCGCCCCACATCCACGCTTCCGTGGAATCAACCATCGAGTGTGGCGTCATGGGACGCGTCGACCGCGCCAGCTTCCTCATCCACGCCGATCCCGCACGCGTGTGGGATGCGCTGGCCCGACGCGACGCCTTGGAGGAATGGCTGCCGCCCACCGGCATGAGCGGACGCTTCGAGCACGTCGCTCTGCGTGAGGGTGGCTCCTATCGCCTCGTGCTCACCTAAGACGACCCAGCCCGATCGGCGGGGAGGACGACCTCCGGCACGGACGTGGTGACCGCTCACATCGCCCGTCTGGTCGCCGGTGAGCGGGTGGTGCAGCTGGCCGACTTCGCCTCGGGCGATCCGGGGTTCGTGGGGACGATGGCGATGGACTGGGCCATCCGCGCCGCCGACGGCGGCACCGAGGTGACGTTCGAGGCCCGTGACGTCCCGACGGGCATCGGCGCCGTGGACCATGCCGTCGGACTGACATCATCGCTCGTGAACCTGGCGGAGTTCCTGGAACGGTGAGGCGTCGTGGTCCGGACCGGGCACGTGAGGACCGTTATCCGCAGGCCCGCGGTTCGGCGCGCGCACCCGCAGTCTTCCGCGTGTTAAGTGTCTGACACCAGGCCTGTCAGCCCTGCACCTCGCCGTCGGCGCGGTGCCGTGCGACCCGACCCTCGGTTCGTCGGGGAGGCCGCCTGGACGCGGACTGGTGGTGCAGCCCCGCCGGCCCAGAGCGCGGAGAGCACCGCAGCGCCGAGGCCGAGTGCGACTCCGGCGACGCAGACGGCCTCCCACCCGGCATGGTCGAAGAGCTGGCCCGCCATGGCCGAGCCGCAGGCACCGCCGACGAAGTAGGTGGTCATGTAGACACTGGTCACCCGGCTCGGGGCGTCCGAGGCCGCGGCGTAGATGATCGACTGGTTCAGCACGTGCAGGCCCTGGATGCCGGCGTCGAGCGTGACGGCCGCGACGATCACGATCCAGATCCGGTCACCGGAGAGCCAGAGCATCACGTACGAGCCGGCCATCACGAGGCCCATCGCCACGCGGCCCGCCGGGGCGAGACCGCGATCGCCCAGCTTCCCGGCGCGGGTCGCCGCGAGGGCACCGGCGACGCCGGCGACGCCGAGCATGCCGATCGCGGTGTCGCCGTAGTGGAAGGGTGCGCCCCCCAGCCGGAAGGCGATCGCCGTCCAGAAGAGGGCGAACGAGGCCATCGTCAGTGCACCCACGACGCTCGCCTGGCGCACGGCCGGCACGTCGCGAAGCAGACGGACGGCGGAGCGCAGGAGAGCCGGGTAGCTGACCCTGGCACGCGTGCCCTCGGCCGGCAGCTCACGCCACAGGACGGCCGTCAGCAGCGCCGCGATGGCGGCGCCGACCACGAGCACTGAGCGCCAGCCGAGCCACTCGCCGATCGCCCCCGAGAGGATCCGCGCCGCGAGGATGCCCAGGAGCAGACCGGCCATGACGGTTCCGACCACGTGGCCGCGCTCGTCCGGGTCGCTCATCTCTGCCGCCAGCGGCACCAGCACCTGGGCCACGACGGCGCCGAGCCCGACCACGCCGAGTGCGCCGATCACGAGACCGATGCTGGGGCCGGCCGCGGCGGCCAGCAACATCAGGGTGGTCATCGTCAGCATCCCGACCGCCAGCCGGCGTCGTGAGACCAGGTCGCCCAGCGGGACCACGAACGCCAGGCCGAGTGCGTAGCCGATCTGGGTCGCCGTCACGGCCAGGCCGGCGATCCCCTCGGAGGCGCCGAAATCCTGCGCCAGCGTGTGAAGGAGCGGCTGGATGTAGTAGAGGTTGGCGGCCGTCGCTCCGGTCGCGACGGTGAGGATCGCGATCAGCCGCGGCGAGATCCCGCCGCCGGGAACGACGGTGGGGCGTCTGCGGGTCGGCGCGGTGCTCACCTCGCCCATGATGGCAACAGGATCGGCTCGGAGGCCCCGGGACGGTCGAGGAGCGGTCGGTTCCGGGGGACGTCGTGCCGCGGATCGCCGGGACCCCCGCACACGTGATCGTCGCACCGGTAGCCGGAGATCAGCTACGGGGCGCGGGTGCGTCCCGGGCCACGACGATCGGCAGTCCTGCGGCCGCCCATGCGTCGAACCCGCCGGCCAGTTCGTGGACGTCCCCGACACCGATGTCGACCAGCGACGCAACCGCCAGTGTCGACGAGTACCCCTCCTGGCAGAACACGACGATGGCTCCGGTGTGGGTTTCCATTGCGGGATGCATCCACTCGCCGCTGCGGTCGAGACGCCACTCCAGGTGGTTGCGCTCGATGGCGACGGCGCCCTCGATCAGGCCGTGCGTCTCGCACTGGGCCTGTGGCCGGGTGTCGACCAGGAGCGCGCCGGCGTCGCGCATCCGTGCCGCGGTGGCGGGGTCCACCCGGCTGATCCGTGCGCGGGCCGCGACCAGCGCACGATCGATCGCCGACATGCTCACGCCGCTGCGGGGAACAGTTTGCGCAACATATCCGTCAGGGTGACGACGCCGCGATAGCTGCCGTCGGTATCGCTGACGACGGCCAGGTGCTGGCGGGTGCGGCGCATCGCCTCCAGACCCTCCGAGATCGGCGTGACGGCCGAGAGCTGGAAGGGCTGGCGGCAGCGGTCGGCGACGGGGACGTCGGCCTCCTCAAGGAGCACGTCGCGGACATGGATCACCCCGACGATGGCATCGGGCGTCCCGGGCTCGTGGAGCAGGATCCGCATGTGACCGGACTCGCGTGAGAGTGCCCTCACCGCCCCGGCGGTGGTGGTGAGCGGTAGAGCGGCCGGGGGAGGACCGGGCCGCATGAGGTCGCCGATGGTGGTGACGTCAGATCGGAAGAGCGTCGTGTAGGGAAA
>CALMEC010000389.1 GCA_937862675.1 uncultured Actinomycetes bacterium | reverse complement strand
CAGCTCGGACCGATTCCTCGTGGACCTGGAGGGTACGCGCGACCTGCTCGGGCGCAACCGCCTCCTGCTGGACGACGCGGCCGGCCTGGACGAGGGGGAGATGCTGCGGTGACGACCATGGTTCAGCGACCGGGGAGACGGGCATGAGGGTTCTGGTACTCGGCGCGGCCGGGATGATGGGGCACATGGCGTGCCGGGTGCTCTCGGCGGAGCACGAGGTCTTCGGAACCGTGCGATCCGCCCGCCCGCCCGCCGTCCTCTCCGAGATCCTCGACGAGGAGCATCTCCTCCGCGACGTCGACGTCATGCAGATGCACTCCCTCATCCGGGTGATGGGCGACGTGCGCCCGGACGTGGTGTTCAACTGCGTGGGGATCGTGAAGCAGCTGGCGACGGCCCACGACGCGATCCTGAGCACCGGTTGCAACGCCCTGCTGCCGCATCAGCTCTCCGAGCTCTGCCGGGCCACCGGCGCCCACCTCATCCACATGAGCACGGACTGCGTCTTCTCAGGTGAGAAGGGGATGTACACACTCGACGACAATCCGGATCCCGTCGACCTCTACGGCCGGACCAAGCTCGTCGGCGAGCTCGCGGGACCTGACGCGACGACCCTGCGGACGTCCATCGTCGGTCGTCAGCTCACCGGGACGACCAGCCTCTTCGAGTGGGCGCGCTCACAGCGCGGGAAGCAGGTCTTCGGGTTCCAGCACGCGATCTACAGCGGCCTGACCACGAGGGCCCTCGCGGAGGTCGTCGCCCGGCTCCTGCGCGACGGCCGTCCCCTGCCGGGGCTGTGGCAGGTGGCCTCGGAGCCGATCGACAAACTCGACCTTCTCCGGCGCCTGAACGACCGGCTGCACCTCGATCTGACCATCGGGATCAACGACGAATTCCGCTGTGACCGTAGTCTCGACGGCTCCGCGTTCGTCGCCGAGACGGGCATCGTGACGCCGGGATGGGACGAGATGCTCGATGCCTTCGCGGCGGACGAGGCGTTCTACGCGCAGTCGGGTTCCTGACGTGAGGGTCGTCACCGTCGTCGGGACGCGTCCTGAGATCATCAAGCTGAGCCGGGTGATGAGCCTGCTCGACGAGACGGACGAGCACATCGTCGTCCACACTGGACAGAACTATGATCGCCAGCTCAACCAGGTGTTCTTCGAGGAGCTCGACCTCCGGCCGCCGGACCACCAGCTGGACTGCGCGGGCCCGACCGCCTTCTCCACGATCGGCGCGGTCCTCGTCCAGACGGACGAGCTCTTCCGGCGCTTGCGACCGGATGCCGTCCTCATCCTCGGCGACACCAACAGCGCCATGTGCGCGATGTCCGCCAAGCGCAACCGGATCCCCGTGTTCCACATGGAGGCCGGGAACCGCTCCTTCGACGACAGGGTCCCCGAGGAGATCAACCGACGCGTCGTCGACCACCTGAGCGACGTCAACATGCCGTACACCGAGCATGCGCGCCGCTATCTGCTGCGCGAGGGGCTGGCACCGGATCGCGTCATCAAGACGGGATCTCCGCAGAAGGAGGTGCTGACGCACTACGCCGACCGGATCGCCGCGTCGGACGTCCTCGAACGGCTCGGCCTCGAGAGCGGCGGCTATCTCGCCGCGTCGATTCATCGCGAGGAGAATGTGGACGAGCCGCACCGCCTCCGGCTCCTCATGGAGTGCCTTGGTGCCGTCGCCGACGACACAGGGCGGCCGATCGTCCTCTCGGTCCACCCGCGGACGCGGGCGCGCATGGACGAGCACGGCATCGCAGTACCGGATGCGGTGCGCGCGATGCCCCCGCTGGGCCTGCCGGACTACGTCCGGCTCCAGTCGGAGAGCCACTGCACGGTGTCCGACAGCGGCACGATCACCGAGGAGTCGTCGATCCTCGGCTTCCCCGCGATCACCATCCGCGAGGCGCACGAGCGGCCGGAGGGCATGGACGTCGGGGCGGTGGTGATGTCCGGCCTCCACCCGGGCGACGCGGTCGCCGCGGTGCGCCTGGCCCGCCTGAAGGCCGAGCGCGGCCTCGGCCGTGTGACACCTCCCGACTACGACGTCGACGACGTGTCGATCCGCGTCGTCAACGTGATCCACAGCTATGTCGATTTCGTCAATCGACGGGTGTGGTCGCGTCCTCCGGTTTGAACCTCCTCTTCGTCCATGAGGTCTCGTATCTCGACAAGGTCGTCTTCGAGATGCACGATTTCCCCGAGCTCCTCGCGGGTGCCGGTCATCGCGTCTGGTTCGTCGACTTCCCCGAGGGACGCGTCCGTCGCGGAGGGCGGCGCATCCTAGACCTGCGGACCGAGGTCACACGCGGCGTCAACCGGTCACACCACGGGGGCGAGGTGGACGTGTACACGCCGGGGAGGGGTCTTCCGCCGCCGTTCGACCGTCCGTCGTCGCAACTCACACACCGGATCGCGATCGCACGGCTCATCCGGGAGCAGAAGACCGATGCCGTCGTTCTCTACGGGGTACCGACCAACGGATGGGCGACCATCCGGGCGGCCAAGGCTGCCGGCGTTCCGGTGCTCTTCCGTTCGATCGACGTCTCCCATCTGCTCCGTCGGACGCGGCTCAGCCCGCTGATCCGCCGTGCCGAGCGCTACGTCGTTCGCAACGCCGATTGGATCTCCACCCACAACGACGCGTTACGGCGCTACCTCGTCGCGGAGGGTGCCGATCCGGCCCGCATTTCGATCGAGCGCCCGGGAATGGACCTCCGACGATTCGCACCGGTCGACGCGAACGATCACACGCGTTCCGAGCTGGGGTTCTCCCCCGAGGACCGGGTGGCCGTGTTCATGGGGACGCTGTACCGGTTCGCGGGACTGGATTGGATGATCCGCGACCTCTCGCCGTATCTCCGACGGCAGTCGCACCGCAAGCTCATGATCGTCGGCGACGGGGAGGAGGGCGCGTCATTGCGGCGGCTGGGCGGGCGGGAGCTCGCGGCCATGTGCGGCGCCATCCTCGCGGCGCGCCTCGCCGACGTCGATGCCCAGTTCGACGACGCCACCGACGACCGCACGGAGCTGCTCGAGACGCCGTTC
>CALMEC010000388.1 GCA_937862675.1 uncultured Actinomycetes bacterium | reverse complement strand
CCTGTTTCATGCCCTCGGAGAGGCCCCCCGCGGGGATCAGCCCGGCCATGCGCGCCAGGCCCACGGCCGCCTCCGTGTGGCCCGCGCGCTTCAGGACCCCGCCGTTCTGGGCGCGCAGCGGGAACACGTGACCGGGTTTCACCAGGTCGTCCGGGGTGCTCTCCGGGTCGATCGCGACCATGACGGTGCGGGAGCGGTCGGCCGCCGAGATCCCGGTGGTGACGCCGTCGCGGGCCTCGATGGAGTCGGTGAACGCCGTGCCGTACGGCGTCTCGTTGCGCCGGACCGCGAGGCTGAGCCCCAGGTACTCGCAACGCTCTTCGGTGAGCGACAGGCAGATCAGTCCACGGGCGTTCGTCGCCATGAAGTTGATGGCCTCGGGCGTCGCGAACTGGGCGGCCATCACGAGGTCGCCCTCGTTCTCGCGGTCCTCCGAGTCGCAGACGATGACCATCCGGCCGGCGCGGATCTCCTCGATCGCCCGGTCGATTGTGGTGAACGGTGAGGTGGTCGTCATTGTTCGTTTTCCGGTCGGTATGGCGTGACGAGTGACTCGACGTACTTCGCGACCATGTCGGCTTCGATGTTCACGCGGTCTCCCGGTGCGCGACGGCCGAGTGTGGTCACCGCCAGTGTGTGCGGGATGAGCGCGATCTGGAAGCCGTCCGCGGTCCGGGAGGCATTGGTCAGACTAACGCCGTCCACCGTGACGCTGCCTTTTTCGACGACGTAGCGGTGGATCTCCGGCGGGACCGCGACGGACATGCGCACGCCGTCACCGTCGGGAGTGAGTGCGGTAACGACGCCGGTGCCGTCCACGTGCCCCTGCACGATGTGCCCTCCCAGACGGGTGCCCACGGCGACGGCGCGCTCCAGGTTGACCGGATCTCCGGCGGAGAGGGCGCCCAGCGTTGTGCGGCGGAGGCTCTCGGCGACAACGTCGACCGCGAACCCGGTGTCGTCGATCGCGACCACGGTGAGGCAGGCTCCGGAAACGGCGATCGAGTCGCCGAGTGCGGTGCCGTCCGTCACGACGGCGGCGCCGAACGTCAGCCGGGCGCCCCGGTCGTCCCCCTCGACGGACCGCACGGTCCCGACCTCTTCGACCAGTCCCGTGAACATCAGTCCGGCAGGTCCCGCAGACGTCCGGCGATGAGCGTGTCGCCGCCGAGGTCGTACGACGCCGCCTCGATCAGACGCGGCACGTCCGCGAGCGGCCCGAGCCCGGGCCCGGAGAGGGCCCCGGGGGCTCCGTCCCCGCCGATCATGATGGGGGCCACGAACCAGTCCACCCAGTCCACGGCGCCGGCGGCGAGGAAGGCCGCCGCGAGCGTCGGGCCGCCCTCCAGGTAGAGCGACTGGATGTCGGCCGCGCCGAGCTGGGTGAGGGCGTCGTCGATGTCCTCGGCGACCATGATCCCCACCGATCGCTCGACGAGCGCGCGGCAGCGCTCCACGTCCGCGTCCGGACCGACGACGCACAGCACGGGCAGTTCGGCCGCCGTCTCCACCAGCTGGGCCGTGAGCGGCAGACGGGCGCTGCGGTCGAACACGATTCGCAGCGGCGGCCGGTACGACATCTCGAGGTCGCGGACGGTGAGGGCGGGATCGTCGGCGATGACCGTGCCGATGCCGACGGCGACGGCGTCCGCGCAGGCGCGGGACTGGTGGACGAAGCTGCGCGACTCCTCACCGGTGATCCAGCGCGTCTCCCCCGTCTCGGTGGCGACCTTCCCGTCCAGGCTCGTCGCCAGCTTGAGCGTCACATGCGGACGACCGGTGAGCGCGTGGGTGATGAACGCGTGGTTGAGCGCACGGCACGTCGTCTGCTCGTCCTCCCCGGCGAGGACCACGTCGATCCCGGCGTCGCGGAGGACGGACATCCCGCCCGCCCGGTCGCGTTCGAGCGGATCGGCGGCACCGACCACCACCCGCGACACGCCGGCGGAGATCAGCGCGTCGGTGCACGGCGGCGTACGCCCGTGATGCGAGCACGGCTCGAGTGTGCACACGACGGTGCCCCCCTGTGCCCTCGGCCCGGCGAGGGCGAGGGCCATGGCCTCGGCGTGCGGTGTCCCCGGCCCCTGGTGCCAGCCCTCGCCGACGACCTCGTCGCCCTGGATCACCACGGCGCCGACCAGCGGGTTGGGACTGACCAGCCCCTGACCGTTCAGGGCGAGCTCGTGTGCGCGTTCGAGGGCGAGGAGCGCGACCTCGGTGGGCTCCGACGCCATGCTCATCCCACCGCCTCGGCCAGGCGTGAGTACATGGCGACGGGATCGGGGGCACCGAAGATGCTGGACGCCGACACGAAGAGCGCGGCACCGGCGTCGCGCACCGACGGGAGCGTCTCAGGACCGATTCCGCCGTCCACCTGGATGCGGACCCCCGGCGGGAGCACCTGCCGCAGTCGCGCGACCCGCTCCGGGGTCGTGTCGAGGAACGGCTGTCCCGCGAAGCCCGGGTTGATGCACATCACGTTCACGTAGTCGAGCATCTCCATGACGGTCTCGACCGCGGCCAGCGGCGTGGCCGGGTTGATGGCGAGGCCCGCCAGGCACCCGTGTTCGCGGATCTGTCCCAGAAGCCGGTGGATGTGCGGGTCGGCCTCGGCGTGCACGCTGATGGCCCCGGCGTGCGGTGCGAACCAGTCGATGACGTGCCCGGGGCGTTCCACCATGAGGTGCACGTCGAGGAAGCCGCCGGCCTCGCGCACAACGGGTGCGATCTGCTGGGCCAAGCCCGTGCCGAGGGCCAGGTTGGGCACGAAGCGCGCGTCCATGACGTCGATGTGGAAGATGCGGGCACCGGCCTCGAGCAGCCCGTCGAGCTGGTCGCCGAGGTGCAGGAAGTCCGCGGACATGAGGGACGGCAGCACCGCCCGGCGGGGGAAGACATTCACAGCGGTGAGCCTATCGTCCGCTCGGTGTGCCGGGTCGTTGGCGAGGGGCCATGGGCGAGATCAGTAGCGGCGACAGAGCTCCCGTGGACGTCACCACTGGTCACTCCCAATCGAGGAGCCCAGCTCGACGTCTCCGGCTGTCAGGAAACCGGCTCCTGCGGCACGATGTCCAACGGTTTCATCGGCTGCACCTTTCCGGAGGAGACGTCGCAAATCCGGCAGGCCCTTCCGAAGAGGCATTGCTACGGGCCCCAGACACATCACGGTAGCCAGCCGACTGTGGAATCTGCGACGTGTCCCGGCCAGATCTGACTCACCCCACCAAGCGCGCCACGAAGAACCCGTCCGTCCCGTCCCGCCCCGGCAGTGTCCGCAGGGCACCCGACAGGTGGGGATGGGCGAGCGACGGATCCTGTTCGGTGATGTGGACCACGGGTACGCCGGCTCCACGCACCACGTCCTCGTTCTCGGCCGGCAGCAGCGTGCAGGTGGAGTAGACGACGCGACCACCCGGGCGCACAAGCGTCAGCGCCCGCCCCAGAAGCTCGGTCTGCAGACGGGCGAGCACCGCCACATCGCCCTCCTCGCGCCGCCAGCGCGCGTCCGGGCGCCCCGACAGCACGCCCAGACCCGTGCATGGTGGGTCGACGAGAACGGCATCAAAGCCGGCCTCCAGGGGTACCTCGCGGCCGTCGCCCTCGATGACGTCGACCGTCGCGCCGAGACGCCCGGCGACCTTCTGGAGCGCACGGGCACGCGCGGCATGGGGTTCGACCGCGACCAGGGTGCCCTGGTCGCCCATGCGAGCGGCGATGGCCGTGGTCTTCGCACCGGGGGCCGCGCAGAGATCCAGGATGCGCTCACCGGGCCGAGGATCGAGCGCGACAACCGGCAGGAGCGACGCCCGGCTCTGCGCCATGCCCCTCCCCTCCTGCCAGATCGGCGAGTCCTCCAGTGCGAAGGGCCCGTCGATCACGTAGGCCTCGTCGATCCGGGGATCCCTCCGCCACCGCCCCTCGGGAAGCAGGGCCTCGAACTCCTCCCGGCTCCCCCGCAGGGGATTCCAGCGGATCGCCCGCTCGGGCGGTTCGTTCGCGGCGGCCAGGACCATGCGGGCGTCGTCGGGGCCGAGGGATGCGAACAGCGCCCGCGAGATCCAGTCCGGAACGCTGTGACGGAGCGCGGCTTCCTCGGGGGTCGAATCCCCGATCCGGTCGAGGCGACGACGACCGTCCGCGGCGACCTTCCGGAGGACCGCGTTCACGAGGCCGGCGCGCGCGTCACGACGACGCTTCTCACCGGGCAGGGATCGGGTGAGACGCACCGCCTGGTCCACCACCACGGCCGAGGCGACTCCGTCGGAATAGCAGAGCTCGTACGCACCGAGACGCAGGACGTCGCGGACGCCCGGCTCCACCCGGCGCGGGTTCGTCAGGTGCGCGTCGATGACGTAGTCGAGGGAACGCCGGCGCTGCACCGCACCGTAGGCCAGGCGGTTGGCCTGCCGGCGGGCCGGTCCCTCCAGGTCCGCGCGGCGCGCCTCACCGGCGAAGGCACGATCGGCGTACGCCCCGCCACGCACCCGCTCCAGGACACGCAGGGCGACACGCCGTTCAACCGTGGCCGCGTCGGTGCCGGCTATGTGAGCGTCAGGTCGCCGCGCCATCCGCGCAGGAAGTCCACGGCCGCCATGCGTCCCTTGCCGGGTGGCTGCAGTTCGTCGATCGCGATCGCCCCGTCCCCGACGGCGACCAGCAGGCTCGCGTCGGAGGCGACCGCCGTACCGGCGTCCGGCGGCACCGTGTCGCTGACGGCGGCGCGCCACAGCTTGAACGGCTGCCCGCCGATCTGGAGGCGCACGCCGATGTGCGGCGAGAGCGCCCGGATGCGGTCGACCTCATGGGCGGGAGAGGCCGTGCGGTCGAGCCAGCGGTCCTCGTCACCGATCTTCGCCGCGTATGACTCACCGCCGTCCGGTTGCGGTGTGACCTCCAGCGGTGCGGTCTCCATACCGGAGAGCACGCCGCCCAGGAGATCACCCCCGACCTCGGCCAGTCGGTTCAGGATCACTCCCGCGTCGTCCTGCGGCGCGATCGCGATCTCCTCGGTGGCGATCATGGGACCGGTGTCGAGGCCGGCGTCCATCTGCATGATCGTGACGCCCGTGGTGGTGAGCCCGTCCATGATCGCGCGCTCGACCGGTGCGGCACCGCGGTAGGCCGGGAGGAGCGAGAAGTGGACGTTGATACAGGTCCAGCCGGAGAGCACGTCGTCCTTCAGCAGCTGGCCGAAGCCCACCACGCAAAGCGCGCCGACATCGAGGGCACGCAGATCGTCGAGTACCGCCGGGTCGTTGATGGTGGCGGGCCGCCAGAGGTCGAGACCCCGGTCCAGCGCCGCCTTCCCCACCGCCGTCGGGATGGTCTTACCTCCGCGGCCGCGCGGGCGGTCGGGCTGGGTGATGACACAGGCGACGGAATGGCCGGCTGCGATGAGACGCTCCATCACGGTGACCGCCGCCGGCGGACTTCCGGCGAACGCGATCCTCATCGGGCGTTCAGGCTCTCACGAAGCTGCCGGAGCGCCTCCTTGCGCTGGTCCTTGGGCGTGCGGTCGAGGATGAGGATGCCGTCGAGGTGGTCGATCTCGTGCTGGAGGACACGGGCCTCGTAGTCCTCGGCGTCGATGACGACGGGATTGCCCTCGACGTCCTGGCCCTCCACACGGATCCGGACGGCACGCGAGACGTCCATCAGGACCTCGCCGATGGACAGGCATCCCTCCTGCCCCACCTCTTCGTCCTCCGACCGTTCGACGATCGTCGGATTGACGAGAGCACGTGCCGGGGCGTCCTCGTGCGGATCCAGGACGATGAGACGCCGCAGCCGTCCGATCTGCGGGGCGGCGAGCCCGACGCCGCGGGCCTCGTGCATCAGCCCGATCATCTGCTCGGCCTCACGCCGGAGCGCCTCGTCGAAGACCTGTATCTCCGACGCCGGCGTCCGGAGCACGGGGTCGCCGAACTGACGGATGTGGCGGAGCGCGGCCTGACGCCGCGCCTCACGTTCGGGATCGTCGTACTCGCGCCCCATGGGCTACCTCGCCGCGGGAAGCGCGACCCGCGCGGCGCCAAGCGCCTCAGAACGGTTCGCGGCCCAGACCGATGCGTCGCCGACGGCCAGGCGCGACCATCCGCCGTCCGCGGCGAAGTCCCCTCCGAGTCCGTCCTGTGCGACCCCGACCGTGATGGCCCCGCGGTCCACCGTGACGCGGACCCCCGCATCGCCGGTGCGCGGGAAAACGATCGTCGTCTCCTCCACGCCGGTGGCGGGGTTCGTCATGAGCGGTGCGATGGAGAGGTCGTTGAAGTCGAAGTAGACGGCGGAGAGCGTCTCACGGAGATCCGCCGCGACCGTCGCCATCAGCTCCTCCAGACGGTAGAGCTCCGCCACGCGCGGCGTGAAGAAGTACTCGGCCTCACGGAGCAGCGCCTGGTCCACGCCCGTCGACCCGCCGCGCTCCGGACGCTCCTGCACCCAGTCGCGCACCCGCAGCCAGCTCTTGTGGCGGATCTCGG
>CALMEC010000387.1 GCA_937862675.1 uncultured Actinomycetes bacterium | reverse complement strand
TGCGACGCCGGCGGTTCCAGGCACGGACGAGGAGCGGCACCAGCACCAGGCCGAGGGCGAGGCCTCCGAGCGGGATCAGCCACCCGGCCACCAGGTCGAAGCCCCTCTTGGGCGGCGTGGCCAGCACCTGGCGGCCGTAGTCGGCGACGAACTCGTCGATGATCTGCTGCTTCGTCGCGCCCTCGTCGATACGCCGCTGGATGCGCGCCTTCATCTGGCGCGCCGCGAGCGCGTCCGAGACGTCGAGCGACGTGTTGCAGGTGACGCAGCGCAGCTCCTGCGCCACTTCGGTCAGCCCGACGGCGGATGCCGGACCGGCCGCCGCCAGAAGTCCGAGGAGGACGAGTATCGCGACGAGTCGTCTCACGGCGCCGGGGTCACCACGGTGTCGAGGTAGGCGGTGATCTGCTGTTCGATGGCCTCGTCGATCGGTCCCCGGATCGGGAGGAAGCGGATCCGCCCGTCCGGATCGATGAGGAAGGTCTCGGGCATCTGGACCGTCCCGTAGTCACGTGCGACGCGATCCTCGCCCTCGCGGACGTTCGGGAAGGCCAGGCCGTACTCGCGGATGAACGCCCGGGCCCCGTCGGGGTCGTCACGGCTGTTGACACCGAGCACGACGACGCCCTTGTCGCGATACCGCGTCCAGATGCGGTCGAGGTTCTTGGCCTCGCCCGGACACTCGGGGCACCACGAGGCCCAGAAGTTGAGGACCACCGGGTGTCCGCGCAGATCCGACAGGGAGAGCCGGTCCCCGGTCACGCGGCCGGCCGGGTGGATCACCGGAAGCGTGAAGTCGGGTGCGTCATACGGTTTCCCCGCCCGGACGGCATCGTCGATGATGCGACTCGCCCCGTGGTCGCGTGCCAGGCCGATGATGAGGAAGACGATCACCAGGGCGACCAGCAGGGAGCCCGCCACGGCCCCGACGATGCGCCCGCGGCCCCAGCCCCCGGAACGGTGGGCGTCGAGCGTGTCCGGTTCGGCGAGTTCGTCCATCACCGGACCAATCTAGCCGCGTCCCGTCGTGCGCGGGCGGCCTCCGGTCGCCCGCGTGACATTCGGCCCCGGTGACCCGCGTCGTCCGATGCGGGCGACGGTGCCCCGTACCGGCGGTTCCTCGTGGGCAGGGCGCGAGATGCCGCCGGAACCGGCCGGCGCACATGGAGATCGGCGACGACGCCCCGGGCAGAACGGATCCGACCCCCGGCAGCGGCAGACGAACCTCCGCCCCCGGACGCGAGACGGATGGTCACCCGGTCTCGCGGCGGGGTGGACGTCCCCGGCTGCGGCGGACGACCCGTCCGCCCCGGCCGACGGCCGGGCGACACGGAGGGGACACCACCCGGCCTCCGCGGGCAGGCGACGCCCCGCGTCCGCCGTGACCACATCCCGCGAACCACCCTCTAGGTGCCGAGGAGGGTCTTCACCGAGCGTGCCATGTCGTCGGATCCCATGAGGGCCTCGCCCACGAGGATGGCGTCGACACCGGCCTCCTCCAGGCGGAGGACGTCGCCCCGCTCGGAGATGCCGGACTCGGCCACCACCACGGTGCCCGCCGGGATGTCCGACAGGAGCTCGAAGACCGTCTCCGTGTCGACGTCCAGCGACTTCAGGTTGCGGTTGTTGATCCCGATGATCTCCGCCCCGGCGTCCACGGCGACCTCGACCTCCGAGTCCTCGTGGACCTCGATCAACGTGTCCAGTCCCAGGGACTGTGCGAAGGAGATGAGCTCCGTGAGACGCTCCGGCTCGAGTGCCGCGACGATGAGCAGAGCGGCGTCCGCACCGGCGTGGCGCGCCTCGGCCAGCTGGTACTCGTCGACGATGAAGTCCTTGCGCAGCAGGGGGAGGCGTGTGGCCGCCCGTGCCGCCCGCAGGTCGTCCAGGGAGCCTCCGAAGAATTCCGGCTCGGTGAGGATGGAGCACGCCGACGCCCCGGCCGCCTCGTAGCGCTCCACCGCGTGGATCACGTTGAGCGCGTTGCCGAACCCGGTGTCGATGTCGGCGACGATGGGGAGCGAGACCTGCTCGGCCATGGCCCGCACCATGTCGAGATGCTGGGTCATCGACAGGAGACTCAGGTCGGGGACGCCGTACAGCGCCGACAGCTCGAACCCCGAGGCCCAGAGGGCGCCGAATCCCGCCTCCTCGGCGAGGCGGGCGGAGAGCGGGCTGTGCGCGGCCATCGCCTCGACGATCGCCGGGGCGCGGAGTCGGTCGCGCAGGGTGGGAACGGGGGTGGTCATGCGTCTCCTCGAAGGCGGG
>CALMEC010000386.1 GCA_937862675.1 uncultured Actinomycetes bacterium | reverse complement strand
CCGCGCCGGGCTGAACGGCCGTCCGTTCACCGTCCTGAAGTTCCGCACGATGGTGCAGGGTGCCGAGGGGATGGGCTCCGGACTCGCCGTCGACGCCGACGACGAGCGCATCACGCGCCTGGGCGCGGCCCTCCGGAGGTACTCGCTCGACGAGCTCCCCCAGCTCATCAACGTCCTCAAGGGGGAGATGAGCCTTGTGGGGCCGCGTCCCTTCGTCACCTACGAGGACGCGGAGATCACGGGCTGGGCGCGCCAGCGTCTGGATGTCACGCCCGGTCTCACCGGCATCTGGCAGGTCATGGGCCGCTCGGACATGAGCTTCGACGAGATGCTCCGCCTCGACCATCTCTATGTCACCCGCTGGTCGCTCGGATGGGACATCAAGATCCTCCTCAAGACCATCCCCGCCGTTCTCGGCCGGAAGGGCGCGTACTAGTAACCGCCCCCGGCCTGGCGGACCCGCGGATCCGTCGGGCCGGGCAGGGCGGTTCGTCGCGCGGCCGGCATGGGGGTGCCGTGCGCTGTCATGCAGGTGCGCGGTGGAGGGTAGGGTGCGCGCATGAGTGACGATCCGATCCGCCTGGCCGAGTTCCGGACGAAGTTCCGGGTCGAGGAACTGGCCGTCTCCACATCGACGCATTGGACCGTCTCGGTGCGGCCCGTCCCGTCGACGCTCGGGGCGTGCGTCATCTCGCTGAACCGGTTCGCCGAACGCCTCTCCGACGTCACCCCGGACGAGCTGGCGGACCTGTCCCATGTGGTCGGCGGTCTCGAGGGGAGACTGAAGGACCTCTTCTCCTACGACCGCATCAACTACCTGATGCTGATGATGGTCGACGACCAGGTCCACTGGCACGTCCTGCCGCGCTACCAGGAGGAGCGGGAGTTCGCCGGGGAGACGTGGACGGACGACCTCTGGCCGAAGCCCCCGGATGTCCTCGCGAATGCGGATCGCGGCACGGTCGGCTACCTCGCGGCGATGCGGGACGCCCTGACGGGCTTCTGAGGGGTCCCCGGTCCCACCGCCCGCGTAAGGGCCGCCGCCGGTCGGCCCGCGTGGCTCACCGGTAACCTCCCGTCCGTGACCGACACCGATCCGACCCTCGCCGCCGATGTCGACGCGGTGTGCCGCCTCACCGGCGAGTTCACCCTCCGCTCCGGCCAGGTGAGCACCGAGTATTTCGACAAGTACCTCTTCGAGGCGGATCCCGTGCTCCTCCAGCGCGTGGCGCGCAGAATGGCCGAGCTCCTTCCCGGTGACACCGAGCTGCTCGCCGGCCTGGAACTCGGCGGCGTGCCGATCGCCACCGCCGTGGCCGCCATCACGGGCATCCCCGTCGTCTTCGTCCGCAAGGAGCCGAAGACCTACGGCACGGCCAAGCTGGCGGAGGGGCCTCCGTTCGGAGGGCGGCGGGTGACCGTGATCGAGGACGTCATCACCACCGGTGGTGCGGTCCGCGATGCCACTCGCGCGCTGCGCGACGGAGGCGCGCTCGTGGACGTGGTCGTGTGTGCCATCGACCGCTCGCCGCAGGACCAGACCCCGCTGGCGGACCTGGGGCTCGAGATCCGCTCCGCACTGACGAAGGCGGATCTGGACGCCGCCCGCGCCACAGCGGGCTGACACCAGCGCTGTCAATCGTGTGCTGGGACGGGTCCGCCCACGCGGCACCCGACCGGCGACACCGCCGCCGGATCGCGTCGTAAGGTGTCGGACGTGGACACCCCGCACGCCGATCCCTTCACGCTCACCCTGGAGGAGCTTCGCCGGCGGACGAGCCAGAAGTGGCGGCACTACCCGGCCGACGTGATCCCCGCCTGGATCGCCGAGATGGACGTCCTGCCCGCCCCCGCGGTGATCGAGGCCGTCGCGGAGGCCATTCGCACCGGTGACACCGGGTACTCCATGAGCGAGGGATACCGCGCCGCGATGGCCGGTTTCGCCCGCGACCGCTGGGGCTGGTCATTCGATCCGGACGAGGCCTGCGGCGTCGCCGACGTCATGAGCGGCATCGGCGCGCTCATCCGCGCGCTCACCGATCCCGGTGACGCCGTCGTCATCAGCCCGCCGGTCTACCCGCCGTTCTTCGAGGTGGTCGCCACCACCGGACGGCGCGTGGTGGAGGCCGGCCTCGGCGACGACGGACGGCTCGATCCGGCGGCACTGGAGGACGCGTTCCGCGACGGGGGCCGTGTCTACCTGCTGTGCAACCCGCACAACCCGACGGGCGTGGTCCACCGGCCGGACGAACTGGCCCGGCTGGCCGAGCTGGCCTCGGAGTACCGCGTGCATGTCCTCTCGGACGAGATCCACGCGCCGCTCGTCTACCGGCGCGCCGCCTTCACCCCGTATCTCAGCGTCCCCGGCACGGCCTCGGCGTTCTCCATTCTGTCCGCGTCCAAGGGGTGGAACCTGGCCGGGCTGAAGGCCGCCATCGTCGTGCCGGGCGCCGACGGGGTGGACACGGTGCGTGCCTGGCCGCACCTGATCACCGACGGGGCGACGCACATCGGCGTCATCGCCCAGACCGCCGCGCTCACCGCGGGCGGCGACTGGCTCGACGCCGTCGTCGACGCCGTCGAACGCCGGGCCGACGAACTGGCGGTCCTGCTGCGCGAGCACGTGCCCGGGATCGGCTACCGGGTACCGGACGGCACGTTCCTCGCCTGGCTGGACTGCCGGGAGCTGGACCTGGGTGATGACCCCGCCGCCGTCATCCTCGAACGCGGCCGGGTCGCGCTCCGGCTTGACGGATTTGCCGTCGACCACGAGGTCGAGCTTGCCGCCGCTGCCCTGCAGGGTGGCGTAGGCGGCCATCAGCATCCACGCCTTCTCCTGCGTGGTGGTGTAGCGGTCCTCCAGCCGTTTCTGCTCCAGCAGCAGGGTGGTGAGGCGCGCCAGGGCCGGGCGCTGGTCGGCGTCGGGCACCAGCGCGATCAGGCCGGCGAGGTCGCGCACCGCCGTGCCGTAGTAGTCGTCCTTCGGCTTCTGGCCGACGCTGGCGACCGCGAGCTGGAACTGGCCCTGCGAGCGGCCACGTTCGCCGACCAGGGTCAGCGCCGCCGCCAGCTGGCCGCGGCCCAGGGCACCCACGATCTTGTCGCCGTCCGTGTCCTGGAAGTAGCGGACGCGGCCGGCATCGGCCAGGCCGGCGCGCGCCAGCACATACCAGGCATAGGCCTGGGCGTTCGGCGCCATCTTCTCTGCCGAGCGCTGCAGCCACAGCAGGCCGCGGCGGTAGGGCGTCTCGGGCACCACGAAGCCCTTCTCGCGGGCCCGCATCAGGAAGTCGAGCGCATAGACCTGCAGCCAGGGATCGGCGATGCCGCCCTGGGCCGTCCACATGCCGAAGCCGCCGTCCGAGGCCTGCCGGTCGAGCACGCTGAACACGGCATCCTGCACGCGCCGCGCGATGGCGCGGTCCTCGTGCTGGGCGCCCAGCAGCGCCACGTCGTTGAAGTAGAGCAGCGGCAGCGCGCGGCTGGTCGTCTGCTCCAGGCAGCCATAGGGGTAGCGGTCGAGCGAGCGCAGGATCGAGGCGACGTCGAAGCCGCGCAGGGCCGAGACGGCCACCGCCACGCTGGCGGTGCCGGGC
>CALMEC010000385.1 GCA_937862675.1 uncultured Actinomycetes bacterium | reverse complement strand
CCGCACCGTCTCCTCGGCGAGGTCCCGGCATTGTCCATCCGAGATGCCGTTGTCCCGTCCGCCGACCACGACGCTCGCGACAAGGCGTTTGACGTCCCACTCCCACGGTGCGTTGGAGGCCTCATCGAAGTCGTTGAGGTCGAACATCACGCGCCGTTCCGGAGAGGCGAACAGGCCGAAGTTCGAGATGTGGGCGTCGCCGCTGCAGGCGACCTGGAGGCCGGTGACCGCGGTGGCGGAGAGGTCGTGGGCCATCGTCGCAGCCGTACCACGGTAGTACGCGAACGGAGACTGCAGCATACGTCCCATCCTCACCGGGACCAGATCCTGCAGGCGGGTGGTGTTCTGGCCCTCCAGGATCGCGATCGGGTCGCGCGTGGGGAGGGTCAGGGCGGCATGCTCGCCACGGCGGAGCTTCTTGCGCAGCATGTGGCCATGACGGCGAAGCTCGGGCACGGAGGCGACCGCCTGGATCGGGGACCTGCGTCGCACGCGCCTGGCCGGCTCGACCGGTCGGGGGGTATCCGTCTTTTCTGTCATCTCGACAACATAACGTCGCCGTCGCCGACCGAAGGATGGGCCGGAGGGATGGTTGTGATCACATCGCCACCGGCGCGGGCTGTCGGCTCGAAGCCCCCGGATCGCCGATGCACCGGGGCCGGAACGTCGATCGCCGGGACTCATGTGCCTCCATCCGGCACGATCGACGACCCGACCATCCGCTCGCCGATTTCGGGATCCAGCAGGTACGGGTCGACGTCGGCCCCGCCCCGGAGAACCCGGCGATTCCCCGGTTCCGATGTCCCATCCGTGCCTGGCGGCGAGGGGACCCGTCGAGAGCGACGATCGGCGGCCTGGTCATCGATGATGACCAGGCCGTCCGCGCCCCCGGACCGCGGAGCGCCGGCAGATCCAGCCGGCGTCGATGTCGTCTCCGTTCTGGCGGCGGCGGGACGCCGTCTACTGCGCCTCAGCCAGTTTGATCGCCTCGCGGAGGAACGCCTGGGCGTCCTCGGGCAGGACGTCGTAGGCGACGTCGGCGCCTCCCGCGATTGCCTCCTGGACCATCGACATGATGGTCGCGGTGGAGCACTCGTCCGCGAGCACGAAGACGACGGCTCCGGCGTTCTGTATCGCGAGTCCGGCCTGCTTCATCAGCTTGTCCGAGATCCCGCGGTCGCGTGCCCCTCCAATGATCGCGCCGAGCCCGGCACCGACGGCGACGGCCGGGACGAGGGGTGCGGAGAACAGACCGACGAGCAGGCCGAGTGCGCCACCCTTCCACGCACCCTTGCCGGCGGTGGCGTCGCCCGTCTGCTGGATCTTCACCTTGCCCTTGTCGGTCTTGTAGACCAAGGCGGCGTCCTCGACGGTGATCGTGCCGTCGTCGACCGCGCTGTCGACACGGTCCATCGCCGTGAGGCCGGCTTCGCGGGATGGGACGCTGATCATGACGATGTGCATTCGGATTCTCCCTGAACGATCGGTGCGGATGGACGGACCCGCGAAGCCGCCGGGATCTGGCGCTTCTCGCAGTCGATCCGCTGGACGGACGGACGATATGAGGCATCTGTCGTCATTACCCGGTGGTGTGCGCAGAACCGTCCCCCGGCCCATCCCGTGCGCGCATCACCTCGGGCCGTGGTCCGACGCCGTGATGAGATGACCGGCCGTGACGGTTCGTCTCCGACCGGCTCCGCCACCTCTCACCTCCGTCATCCGCCCGGTCTCGTCACGGTACCCCGCGCGGGACATATATGTCAGTTCGACTGCATTCGGGCCGGCATCGGGCCCGGCAGGTCACGCACCCGCCTCACCTCGACCGGTCCGGCACATCGTCCGAAATCCGGGACGACCGGCGGAACCGAATCGGGATGATCAGATCGAAGAGTCCGGCAGATCGAGCAGGCCACGCTCGACGGCCGCCGCCACCGCCTCCTGCCGGTCTTGCACACCGAGTTTGCGGTACAGGTTCGCCCGATGCCATTTGACGGTGTTCACCGAGATGAACAACCGGTCGGCGAGTTCGCTGACGCTCAGCGAGAAGGGCAGAAGACGCAG
>CALMEC010000384.1 GCA_937862675.1 uncultured Actinomycetes bacterium | reverse complement strand
CGCAGAACGGATCCTCCGGCACCACGCGGGCCATCGCCACCGCGCGCTCGACCAGCTCGTCCAGCGCCTTGGCCGAGGTGTCGGTGGTGGCCACGATCCACAGCCGTGACGGCGGGATCTGGCGTGGGAGGGTTATGCGGGTGGTGGCCAGCGGGCCCTTGGCGCTGCCGCCGACGGTCGCACCGACGATGCCGGTGCCCGTTCCCCCCGGATCGGCCGTGCGTCGTGCGATGTGGAGCGTGACGCGCGTGGACGGTGCGAGCGCCTTGCCGGCGATCGTCGTCAGGCGTATCCGGGGTCGCGTGCCCATGCGCGGGGCGGCCGGGATGGCGGTGCCGATCGCGTGGCCCACCCAGCAGGTGGCGGTCCTGGTACTCGTGTTGCGGGCGCGATCCGTGAGTGCGGCGCGGATCAGGTAGACGCCCGGGGTCACCGGAGCGCCTCCGTCACCCGTCCCGTCCCAGTCCCAGACGACGGACTGGCCGTCGGTGACCGCGGGGCGCGTGATCGTCGCGACCGGTTCGCCCTCGGTCGCCGGAAGGGCGGTGAGGGTCATCGCCCCGCGATCGAGTGCGGTCGCGGCGACGCGGCACTCCCCGTCGCCGGGGCCGTCGAGCACGGCGGACCTCACGGTGAGGGTGCCGAGCCGCGGGGCGACCCGGGACACGGTGGTGCGGCGGCTGACGTTGAACACCTTCTGGCCGGACCGTGCGCGGAGGCTGATCACGTACTGGCCGTCCGGCACCGGCCGGCCGGCGTCGTCCCGGCCGTCCCACTCCAGCCGGACGATGCCGGCGGGCGTGTCCCCCTTGTGCAGGGTCCGGACCGGGTCCTGCGCGCCGTGGGGCGTGACGAGGACCTCCGCCTCACCCGGCTCGTTCATGCGGAACGAGACCCTGGCCACGTCCCGGGCGCCGTCGCCGTTCGGACTGAAGATGCTCGTCGTCTGGAAGCCGCGGACGATGGGCGGAGGCGTGGGGAACGCGTACGGCGTCAGGAACACCCCCAGGCCGACGACGGCGCCGCCCACGGCGAGGATGGCGGCGATGCGCCGGCCGAGGGGCGGACCGTCGGATGCGGGTTGCGTGCTCAGCGCGGGCGGTAGGCGAGGCAGATGTAGAAGCCGTATCGCCCGATCGGGGTGTGGGACAGCCGGAGCTCCGCATTGCGTGCCGACTGCAGGCGGTAGACGCGGCCGAGTTGTGAGCCGATCTTCCCGCCGGGGCGGAAGAAGATGCCGCGACGGCTGACCGTCACGAGACCCGCGGCACGTCCGTGCGCGTCCAGGTCGTTCCAGGTCTGCCAGTTGTCGATCGGCGCGAGGCTCAGCTTGATGCCCGGGACGCCGTGCTCCGACAGCCAGCGGCGTGCGCCGTGGAGGCTGCGCCGGTTGGGTGTGGACACGACGATGACCCCGCCCGGGGCCAGACGCTCACGGGCCGCGGCCAGGCAGGCACGCGGGTCCTCGAGGTGCTCGAGGACGTCGGTGATGGTGACGAGGTCGAACGGTCCCTCCGGGGGCTCGTACGCACTGCCGACCTCGGCGCGGAGGCGGTCGGACGCACCCAGGTCGGCGAGCCGCTTCTGCGCGATCTCGACGGACTCCGGCGAGAGGTCCACGCCCACCCCGGAGAATCCGCGCTTCGCGAACTGCTCCAGCAGGAAGCCCGTGCCGCAGCCGATGTCGAGGATCCGCGCCTCCTTCGGCGCGAAGCGGTCGACGGTCTCGAGCACGACCGACATCCGGCTCTGGAGGTGCCAGTTGCGGTCTTCGACCTCGAACAGCCGGGGCGCGAGGTTGTCGTAGTACTCCTGGACGTTCGAGAGGCGGTCACTCACGGGATGGGGGCCCATTTCTGTGGAAGCGGAGTCTGGCGTGCCCACCGCCGGAAGGCGGCGAGCGCGGGTTTGGCGGTCCAGTCGGAGCGGTAGAGCCCGGCGGGCCAGTCGCGATGATCTTGAAGGTTGAAGTACACCACGGCCACCACGTTCGGATTCTTGCGTGCGAGCTGGAAGCTGCGCTGCATCCAGGCGGCTTGCTGTGCCTCCGTTACAAAGTACCGATGGTACGGGCTGTAACTGGTGGCATAGCTCGTTTCGCTGATGATGACGGGCATCCTCCTGCCCGGGCGAAGCGCGTCGAGCTCACGCGTCAGTGTAGACAGCGTCGTCCACGACGGGAAGAAGGCGGCCCGGCCGGGGGGGCCGACGGAGTGCATGTGCTGTGCCCATGCGTCGAACGGGGGCTTGCCCTTCCCGAGGGCCCTGGTGAGCTGCCGGAAGAAGGTGTGCGTGCCGATCGTCGTCCCCGCGTTCTTGCAGCCGCTGTTGTCGGCCGCGGCGGTCTCGCCCGCGACGACGACGATCTTCGGGGCGACGGCCTTGACCTTCGGATAGGTGGCGCGGAGGAGGCGCGCGTAGTTCAGCGGCGAGACCGGCGCCCAGCGTGGGCCCCC
>CALMEC010000383.1 GCA_937862675.1 uncultured Actinomycetes bacterium | reverse complement strand
GGCGGATGAGGTGATGAGGCGCGTCGGATGACCGGCGAGCGGCCCTTCGCACACGATCTCCAGGTTCTCCACCGTGCCGCCCGAGAGCGCCTGGAGGATCTGCCCGAGCTTGCGTGCCAGCGGGATGTACGGGCGCATCGCCTCCATCCCCTCCGGCGAGACGGCCGGGATGTTGACCGCGGTGGTGACGACACCGCCGGTGAGGGCGGCGACGACCTGCTCCGCCACATCGGTGCCGGCGCGGTCCTGTGCCTCGACTGTCGAGGCGCCCAGGTGCGGGGTCACCGTGACGCCGGGCAGCCCGAACAACGGGCTCTCGGTGACCGGCTCGCCCACGAAGACGTCGACGGCCGCACCGGCCAGGTGCCCGCTCTTCACGGCGTCCGCCAGCGCATCGACGTCGACGAGATCGCCGCGGGCGACGTTGACGAGCCGTGCGCCCCTCTTCATCCTGGCGAGCGAGTCGGCGTTGATCATGCCGCGCGTCTCGGGCGTGGACGGCATGTGCAGAGTGATGAAGTCGCTCCGGGCGTACAGGTCGTCCAGCGACTCGGCCCGTTCGATCCCCATCTCGCGGAAGCGGGCCTCGCCGATGAACGGGTCGTAGGCGACGACGTTCATCCGGAGACCCGCAGCACGCTCGGCCACCAGGCGACCGATGCGACCCAGCCCGACGACGCCGAGCGTCTTGCCGGTGACCTCGATACCGCCGAACTTCGACCGCTCCCATGCGCCCTCGACCAGACGGGCGTGGGCAGGGGCCACGTTGCGGGCCTGGGCCAGGATGAGGGCGACGGTGTGCTCCGCCGCCGACAGGGAGTTGGACTCGGGGGCGTTCACCACGACGATGCCGCGGCGGGTGGCCGCGTCCAGGTCCACATTGTCGACGCCGATGCCGGCGCGGCCGATCACCTTGAGCCTGGTCCCGGCGTCGATCATCTCCGCCGTCACCTTGGTGGCGCTGCGGACGACCATGCCGTCGAACTCGCCGAGCCGTTCGATGATGTCGTCCTTGGACCACCCGATCCCGTCGACGACCTCAACCGCCTGACGGAGCGCCTCGATCCCCGCATCGGCGATCTTCTCGCAGATGAGAACCCGTGCCGTGTCTGCCATCGTCCTCTTTCGTCCCCGATTGCCGTACCGCCGACTACTTGGTGTCGGCGAAGTCCTGGTCGATCCAGCTCATCATCCCGCGGAGGCGCTTGCCGACCTCCTCGATCTGATGCTCCGACTGGCGGCGGCCGATCGCCCGGAACGCAGGGCGCCCGACCGAGTTCTCGAGGAGCCACTCCTTCGCGAACTGACCGGTCTGGATCTCACCGAGGATCTTCTTCATCTCCGCGCGCGTCTCCTCGGTGATGATCCGCGGACCGCGTGAGATGTCGCCGTACTCCGCCGTGTTCGAGATGGAGTAGCGCATGCCGCTGATCCCCTTCTCGTAGATGAGGTCGACGATCAGCTTGAGCTCGTGCAGGCACTCGAAGTAGGCCATCTCGGGCTGGTAGCCCGCGTCCACGAGCGTCTCGAAGCCGGCGCGCACCAGCTCGGAGAGTCCTCCGCAGAGCACGACCTGCTCGCCGAAGAGATCGGTCTCGGTCTCCTCCGCGAAGCTGGTCTCGATGACGCCGGCGCGGGTGCAGCCGATGCCCTTGGCGTAGGCGAGCGCCAGCTCGCGTGCCGAGCCGGTCGCGTCCTGGGCGATCGCGATGAGACCGGGGACGCCCATGCCCTCGACGTACTGACGACGGACCAGGTGGCCGGGGCCCTTGGGCGCGACGAGGAAGCAGTCCACTCCCTCGGGCGGCACGATCTGGCCGAAATGCACGGAGAAACCGTGGGCGAACACGAGGGCGTTGCCCGGCTTGATGCCGGCGGCGAGCTCCTCGCGGTACAGGGAGCCCTGCAGCTCGTCCGGGACGAGGATCATGACGAGGTCGCCCTTGGCGGCCGCGGCGGCGGGGTCGAGTACTTCCAGGCCCGCCTCACGGGCCTTGGCCACGGAGCCCGAGTCGGGGCGAAGGCCGACCACGACGTTGACGCCGGAGTCCTTCAGGTTGAGGGCGTGGGCGTGCCCCTGGCTTCCGTAACCGATGATGGCAACGGTCTTACCATCCAGCCGACCGAGGTCGGCGTCGTCGTCGTACAGCATTCAGGCGACTCCTGAGAGGTGGGTTATGTGGGGTTGTTGCCGCGTGCGAGCGACACGACGCCCGTCTTGACCAGTTCGGTCAGGCCGAGCGGCATGAGCAGATCCTCCATCTGGTGCAGCGTGTCGCTGTCGCCGGTGAGCTCGACGATGACGGACTCGGAGGTGACGTCCACGATGCGTGCCTGGAAGATCTCGACCAGCTCGATGACCTCGCTGCGACGCCCGGAGGGCACGGTCACCTTGAACAGGCCGAGCTCGCGCGAGACCGCATTGCGCGGATCGAGGTCGCGTACCTTGATCACGTTGATCAGCTTGTCGAGCTGCTTGGTGATCTGCTCGACGGGCGTGTCCGACGCGCCCACCGTGATGGTGACGCGTGAGTACTCCGGCCGCTCAGACGGGCTGACGGCCAGCGAATCGATGTTGAAGCCCCGGCGGGTGAACAACCCGGAGATTCGTGAGAGGACGCCGGGCTTGTTGTCGACCAGCGCGGAGATCGTGTGTTTCATGTGGCCGTCAGTCTAACCAACCGACGCGACCATCCGACCGCGGACGACGACCGGCGGTGCGAACGGCCCTGACGACGCCATGATCCGACCGCCGCCACGGGGTCATCCCCGGCCCGCGATCTCCTGGACCAGGACGTTGACCGCCTTGGCGTCCGCCCTCCCCTGGGTGGCCTTCATGGTCTGTCCCACGAAGAACCCGACGAGCTTGTCCTGCCCCTCGCGGAGCTGCGCCGCCTGCTTGGGGTTGTCGGCGAAGATGCGCTCCACGATCGCGCGCAGTTCGTCGGCGTCCCCGATCGCCCCGATGCCCTCGGCCTCCACGATCTGGGCAGGGTCGCGATCCGTGTCGAGAATGGCGGGAAGGACGATCTCGCGGGCGTTGGAGCGGCTGACGCCACCCGATTCGACCAACGCGATCAGCTCGCCCAGGCGTGCGGGCGAGAGCGGCGTGTCCCAGGGGTCGACGCCGCGCTCGGTGAGCAGTGCGCGGACCTCGCCCCGCAGCCAGTTGGCCGCCGGCTTGGGTGGCGCGAGCGCCGCCAGCGCCTCGAAGTAGGCCGAGAGCTCGGTCGTCTCGGTGAGGACCTCGGCGTCCTCGTAGGTGAGGCCGAACACACTCTGGAACCGCCGGCGACGATCCACCGGCGACTCCGGGAGCGATGCGCGGATCTCGTCCACCCATGCACGGTCCGGGACCACGGGGACCAGGTCCGGCTCGGGGAAGTAGCGGTAGTCGTGCGCCTCCTCCTTGCTGCGGAGAGGGTGCAGCTCCTCGGTCACCGGATCGAA
>CALMEC010000382.1 GCA_937862675.1 uncultured Actinomycetes bacterium | reverse complement strand
CCGGTGCAGCCGGCGGCGGTGCCGACGCAGCTACCGGCGGGGTGGGGGCCCGACCCGGGCTTCTGCACAGGCCAGCCCGCCCCGGGCGGGACCCCGGGCCACCGTCCCCGCCCCCGCGGCCGGCTTTTGTGGCGGACGTGGTGGCCGCCGCCCGTGGCGGCCGCCACGGCGTCGTTGGGCTTGCGGTCGGGCGCGCCCAGAAGGCCGATCACGCGTTCCGCCTGTCCCGCCAGCGCCGTCAATGCGGACTCGAGACGTGCCTGGGTGTCCACGCCGTAGCCGAGCGTCGTCTGCACGGCGACGATCCAGCGCTTGCCGCGATCGCGGATGACGATGTCGACGAGGGTGCCGTCGACGGTGACGGCCTCGCGGGTCTGCGCCTCCTCGACACCGGGCAGATCCTCGCCCACCAGCTCGCTGACGAGCGCAGGGCGCGTCTCCGGTCCGGTCAGGGCGATCAGGCACGCCAGGACGTGCGACCAACGCTCATGTTGGTCCGACGGGGTCTCGAACAGGCGTGGTACCGGCATCTGGCCTCTCCAAATCGGTGGTGGGATCGATCACGGATTGTACTGACGCGCCCCTCCGCGCGTCGGGTCCGTCGATCGGATGGTCCCGATCCGGGACCGGTCACGTGTCCTGGGGGTCCACGTCGACGATCACGCGGAGGTCGGGTGTGCCCGCCGACTCCGTCACCGCGTCGGCCATCCGGCGCACCGGCTGGGCGATGTCCTGCGCGCGCTCCGCCCGCACGAGCACCGTCCGCCGCGTCCGGCTGCGTACACGATGGAGGACGGCGGGTCCGAGGACGCGCGCATCCGGGAGGCCGGCCGCGAGCTCCTCGGCCAGGCGTCCGGCGATGAGAACGACGTCGCCCTCATCGGGTCCGTCGATCACGACCCGCACGAGATGCCCGAACGGCGGGAAGCCGTGATCCCGGCGCCGCAGGATCTCGCCGTCCATGAACGTGGTGACGTCGTGCCGTGCGCCGAGCTGGACCGCCCGGCCGCGCGGCTCCCACGCTTGGACGAACACCGTCGCGGGTTCGCCGCGGCGGCCGGCCCTCCCCGCCAGCTGCACGATGAGCTGGAACGCGCGCTCCTCCCCCCGGAAGTCCGGACGCTGCAGCGGTCCGTCCGCGTCGAGGACACCCGCCACCGTGACATCCGGCAGGTCGTGCCCTTTGGCGACCATCTGGGTGCCGAGAAGGATGGCCGGCCCGGGCCGCGCGAATCGCGCCAGACGTGCCTCCAGCTCACCCCTCCGGGCGGTGATGTCCGCATCCAGCCGGATGATGTCGGCACCGGGCGCGACGACCTCCAGTGCCTCCTCCAGCCCCTGCGTGCCCGATCCCTGGCGGATGATGTCGCTGGAACGGCACTTCGGGCACAGTGCGGGGATCCCGCGGGTCAGCCCGCAGTGGTGGCAGATCACCTGGGGCGGCCGGTCATGGACGACCATCGGCACGTCGCAGCTCGGGCACCGGCCGATCCACCCGCAACCGCGGCACAGGATCTGGCGGGCCAGCCCGCGGCGATTGAGCAGGAGCACCGTCTTCTCGCCGCGGCCGAGGGACGCCTGGATCGCCTGGGCGAGCGGCCGGGACACCGGGCCCGGTGCCTCGAGCCGCATGTCCACGATCTCGACGCGGGGAAGCGCGGCCCCGTCCGCCCGCGTCGTCAGCGTGATCCGCGGGATGGCGTTCCACGACTCCGCACGCGGCGTGGCGCTGCCGTAGACCACGAGCGCCTGGTCGATCAGTGCGCGGCGGTAGGCGACCTGACGCGCGTCGTAGCGCGGCGTCGAATCCTGCTTGTACGAGCCGTCGTGCTCCTCGTCGAGGATGATCAGCCCGAGATCGGACACCGGCGCCAGAACGGCGCTGCGCGCTCCGAGGACGACGTCCGAGCGCCCGTCGCGGATGCGGGCGTCGGCACGCGATCGCTCTGCCGGCGTCAGGGCGGAGTGCCACACCTCGACGCCCCGTCCGAGCCGCGCCCGCAGGCGCTCGGCGGTCTGCGGGGTGAGCGCGATCTCCGGGACCAGGACGATGCTCGTGCGCCCGCGTTCGCGCATCGCCTGGATCAGCCGGAGGTAGACCTCCGTCTTCCCCGAACCCGTAACGCCGTGCAGGAGGCGTGCCCTCTCCCCTCCGTCCGCCGCGGCCACGAGCTCACGCACCGCCGACTCCTGCTCGGCGGACAGGTCCGGCGGCCGGTCGGCCTCCGGTGCCGGATCGTCGTCCGGATCCCAGACGCCTTCGATCAGGCGAAGTTCCCCCCGCTCACCCATCGAACGCAGCGTGGGCGTGGTGGTCCCGGCCCTCCGGCAGAGCTCGGCGGCCGGCAGCGCACCGCCGCATGCCCGGAGGACCTCGAGAATGGCGCCGCGACGCCCGGGGGCGTCGTCCGCCGGTTCGCGGGCGATCAGCTGCCGGCGTCCGGCGGGGATCGGGGCCAGGTGCCAGCGGCCGTCCGGGGACCGTCGCAACGCGTCCTCCGCCCGCGGCGGCAGGGGCAGCCGCAGGCACGCCGCCAGCGGCGCCGCGTAGTAGCCCGCCATCCAGCGGCCGAGTGTGAGCAGCCCGCCGGACACCCGGGGCGCATCCGCGACGACCGCGGCGACGGACGCGAGCCGTCCGCCGAAGCTCGGCGGGTCGAGGCCGATCACGATCCCGAGCACGCGGCGCTGCCGCAACGGACAGACCACGAGCGACCCGACGCCGACCGCATCGGCCAGGTGCTCGGGGATCGCGTAGTCGAGCGGACGGTCGAGCGCCCGGGTGTCCAGGAGGAGCACGACCTGGGCGACCCGCCGCGAGCGATCGGCGGGAGCCGTCGTCACGTCCGCGTCCACCGGTGCGTGAGGGTCGGTGAGCCGGGGATGCGGCACGCTCAGCCGGCACGGCGTGGTCGTGTCCGGTGACGGGGCGACGCCCACGCCCGAACGGACCGGGATCCGGCCGTATGACCGCATCGGTGGCCTCTCCGCCCCGGCACGGTCTTCGACGCCGTCCACCCCCTGATCTGCCACTGCCCGGTCACCGCGCATAGGGAAGCACACCGGGCGGATGTCGTGTTCGACCCGCTCGTCCGGCCCGGTGCCGGGGCGAATGCGTGACCGGCGTGCCGGGCTTCGGTTAAATATCGTATCCCGATATACTGTTCACCGAGTCATCTCGACGACCTGAGCCGCCCGTCCATGAACGCCGTCCGAAGCCCGATCGACACCCCTCGGCTGGCCGACCACAGTGCAGACGCGCGCATGCTCCTGCTCGCGGCGATGGCGCTGGTCGTCGGCAGCGCGGGCGCCTTCGGCGCGTGGCTGCTCCTCGCCATGATCCGGGTCGTGACGAACCTCCTCTGGTTCGGCCGGCTGTCCGCGCAGCCGGTCCAGATCACGGATGCCACGGTGGGCATCCTCGTAGTCGCGATCCCGGTTGCGGGCAGTCTCGTGATCGGGGTGATGGCACGCTTCGGCTCGGACAAGATCCGCGGCCACGGCATTCCCGAGGCCATCGAGGCCATCCTCTTCGGCCAGAGCCGGGTGTCGGCCCGGGTCGCGGTGCTCAAGCCGATCTCGTCGGCCATCTCCATCGGTAGCGGCGGCCCGTTCGGGGCCGAGGGACCGATCATCATGACCGGGGGCGCATTCGGCTCGCTGTTCGCTCAGTGCTTCCACCTGAGCGCCGCGGAGCGGAAGACGCTGCTCGTCGCCGGCGCCGCCGCGGGCATGACCGCCATCTTCGGCACGCCGCTCGCGGCGATCCTCCTGGCGGTCGAGGTCCTGCTGTTCGAGTGGAAGCCGCGCAGTTTCGTGCCCGTGGCCATCGCGGCGCTGGTGGCACTGGCGTGGCGGCCGACCCTGGTCGGAAGCGGCCCGATGTTCCCGTTCGCCGACGCCGTCCCGTCGATCGGCACGCTGCCCGAGGCGCTCGCCGTGGGGGTCGTCGTCGGCTTCGAGGCGATCGCACTGTCGTGGCTCCTCTACCGGATCGAGGACGGCTTCCACCGCCTTCCGGTCCACTGGATGTGGTGGCCCGCACTCGCCGCGGTCGTCGTCGGCATCGGCGGCCTGATCGACTCACGGGTGCTCGGCGCCGGATACGCCAGCATCCAGGCGCTCCTCGACGGCGACATGGTGATGTCGCTGGTGATCTCCTTGCTTGTCGTCAAGGCCGTGGTCTGGCTCACTGCCCTGGGCTCGGGCACCTCCGGCGGCGTGCTCGCACCGATCCTGATCCTGGGCGGATCCGTGGGCTGCATGATCGGGCACGTCCTTCCCGGCGGCCCGGGCTTCTGGGCGATGATCGGGATGGCCGCCATCATGAGCGGCGCCATGCGCGCACCGCTGACGGGGGCGCTGTTCGCGGCGGAGCTGACCGGTCATCTCGACGCCCTGCCGTGGACACTGGCCGGCTCCGTCGGCGCCTACGCGGTGAGCGTGCTGCTGATGCGCCGGTCGATCCTGACCGAGCGGCTCGCGCGGCGTGGCCGCCACGTGCTGCAGGAGTACACGATCGACGCGCTCGAGGCGATGCAGGCCGCCCAGCTGATGACCCCCGCGCCCGAGACCCTTCCCGGCACGATGTCGCTCCAGGCGGCCTCCGACTTCTTCCACAACGGGGCACGCCACCGCAGCTACCCGGTCGTGGACGAGGAGGGACGGCTTCTGGGGCTGGTCTCACGCGACGACGTGCTCCGCTGGGAGGTCGACGGACAGGACGTCGACGCGACCCGCCTCGCGGAGGCCATCTCGGACGCCTCGTTGCCGGTGGCCCACCCGGACACCGCCGGCGGCGCGGTCGCCGACCTGATCGTCGAGTCCGGCATCGGCCGTATCCCGATCATCGATCCGGAGACGCGCCGAGTGGTCGGCATGCTGTCGCGGCACGACCTGCTCAAGGTGCGCAGCGAGCGTCAGCGCGAAGAATCGGGACGCACGCGCTTCCGCGCCGCGCCCTAGATGGGTGGTTCCACGGAGGCGTGGACGTGGGGCGTGCCACCGGGAGATGCGGGGCGTCGCCCGATACCGAAGGGCATGCTGGCCGCCCTGTTCGAGTCGCCCGGTGGCGCATCCGCGCCGCGGGTGACAGGCATCACGCAGCGAGTTCCGTGGGATCAACCATCTCGCGACGGTTCGCGTCGAATCACGGGATCGCCGAATCGGTCGACGCGAGATCGCCGGCCGACGCCGTGGTGCGCGTCGGTCGACGCGCTGCTGACCGGGATCCGCGTTCGGGCACGACCACGCGAGCGGCCGACCCGACGGTCACACGGGACTACTGCTCGCGGTCGCCACCCCGACGGAGGATGAAGGCGGCGCCCATGATGAATCCGATGACGGCGGCGAAAATGAGTGTCTTGCGCATGAAGTGCTCCTTCAGTCAGCCGGCGAAGGCTTCGCCGATGTCGGTGTTCTCCCAGGTGAAGCCATCGCCCGTGCGACCGAAGTGGCCGTAGGCCGCGGTCGGCGAGTAGATCGGACGTCGCAGGTCGAGCGTGTCGCAGATGGCGGCGGGCCGCAGATCGAAGTTCTCGCGGATCCAGCCCTCGATCTGGCCGATGTCGCGTGTCTCGGTGCCGAACGTCTCGACCATGATCGAGACGGGGTGGGCGACCCCGATGGCATACGCGACCTGCACCTCACAACGGGCCGCGAGACCGGCCGCCACGACGTTCTTCGCGACCCAGCGCGCCGCATAGCAGGCGGAGCGGTCCACCTTGCTGGGGTCCTTGCCGCTGAAGGCACCGCCCCCGTGGCGGGCCATGCCCCCGTATGTGTCGACGATGATCTTGCGGCCCGTGAGACCGGCGTCGCCCATCGGGCCGCCGATCACGAAGAGCCCCGTCGGGTTGACGTAGGTCGTGATGTCATCCGACCAGCGGTCGAACTCCTCGAGGACGGGACGGATCACATTGGCAGTGATGTCCTCGCGAAGCTGGTCGCCGGTGATGTCCGGCGCGTGCTGTGACGAGACCACCACGGCGGTGACCTCCTTGGGCACGGCACCGTCGTAGCGGACGGTGACCTGGGTCTTGCCGTCCGGACGGAGGTAGGAAAGCCCGTCGCGACGCACGGCGGCCAGGCGCTCGGCCATCCGGTGGGCCAGCGTGATGGGCAGGGGCATGAGGGTCGGGGTCTCGTCCGTCGCGTATCCGAACATGAGCCCCTGGTCACCGGCACCCTGGAGGTCGTAGGAGTCCTCCGTCCCCGCGGCGCGTGCCTCGTAGGCGGAGTCGACGCCCTGGGCGATGTCGGGGCTCTGCTTGTCGAGGGCGACGAGCACACCGCACGTCTCCGCGTCGAAGCCGTACTTGGCGCGGTCGTAACCGATGCGCGCGACGGTACGACGGACCAGGGCCGGGATGTCGACCGACGCGGTGGTGGAGATCTCCCCCGCGACGACCACCTGTCCGGTGGTCACCAGGGTCTCACACGCGACGCGTCCGGCGGCGTCCTGCTCCAGCACGGCGTCGAGCACGGCGTCCGAGATCTGATCGGCGATCTTGTCCGGATGTCCCTCGGTCACCGACTCCGACGTGAAGAGATGTTCCCCCATGAAGTAGTTCCGTCCTGTCGTGTCCACGAAAGCAGCGTCGAGCATACCAATCGTCCCGGCATGCCCCGCCGCGATGGGAGCGCGATGTGAGGACGCCCTACCCGATGGTGGCGAAGACCTCGAACGTGGAGTGATCGCCGACCGTGGACCAGCCGGCGATGTTGCGGACGGGTGCCAGATTCCGGCGCGCCTCACCGGTCAGCGACCTCGGCGAGAGACGGTCGGCCATGCGGACGGCGGCGTCGACGTCGATCCACATGATCGTCTGCACCCGCGACGGCATCTGGTCCGTGGCCCGGCGGAACGCCTGGTCGTCGGAGAGACGCGACCGCGGGGACTGGGCGCTCCGGACCACGTCGGCGCTGCTGCCGATGAGGGCGAGACGCCTGTCCACGCCGTAGACCACGCTGTATCCGGATCCGAGTCCCCCCTCCCATCCGGTGACCCCGTTCTGGAGGCCGACACGCGCGAACCTGGGCAGGCCGGAACCGCTCCCGGCGAAGACCGGCAGGGACGTGCGCACCCCGTCCAATGTCTTCGCGGCCCGCCCGGCGTCGCCGACCCGGAGGATCCCGACAGCCCCGGGGAGCGACGAGGAACCGTTCGCGGGCAGAAGCGCGACCGCGGCCTCGTCGGACAGGAGATTCTTCAGCTCGTCCGGCGGCAGGCCGAGGAGGGTGAGCGCGCCGCGAACCGACGAGATCCGGTCCTGGGTGACCGAGTTGCCCTCCGCGATCCGGGCCAGCACGGCCCGCCCCATCCCGTAGAGGTCGTGCGCACCGAGGTATGCGACCGCGTCGGACGGGATGTGCTCCGTGAGCGAGGGCGAGAACGACTCGAGGACGGGCGCATCATCCACCTTCGAGGCGACGGCCTTCATCCGGAGCCCGTGGGACTCGACGCTGAGTGAGATGGCGAGTCCCGCATCCGGGTCGATGCCGATCGCCTCGATCTGCCTGCGGACCTCGGGGCCCTGCCGCGCACCGACGCTCCGGACGATCGCCGCCAGGTCGATGTAGCCGTGTGCCAGCGCCTCGTTCGGAAGCCCCGAGAGCGCCTGCCGCACCTTCCGCGTCCCGGCGAGTGAGCGGTCGCCGCCGTCCTTGCGGGCGTCGATGGCGGCGTCGAGCGTCGCGGGCGACGTGGAGGCGACGAGGCAGTCGTCGAACACGGCGAGGTCGAGGCCGTCCGACGAGTGGACGGTCACTCCTCGGTAATCCCGGGACCGGTCGCCGATCGTCCCGTCCCGCCGGAGGAGACGCAGGACCTCGTCCTGCTTCCCCTTCTCGATGTCGACCACGAGCAGGACGGGGGGCTGGTCCGAACGGGTGACGTCGGGCACCGCGACCGCCGCGTCCTCGCCGAGGAGCGGCCGGATGTCGCGGTCGAACTCGACGCGTTCGGCGGCCAGCGTGTCCTTCGCCGTGCGCAGGAGCGTGCGGTAGGCGGGGAACCGCCCCAGCAGATCGGTCGCCTGACGCCACTGGCCGCCGTCGAGATCGGTGGAGATCTCCACGTAGACCTGTGAGCCGGCGGGTACGAACTCCGCGACCCGGCCGGGCCCGGACCCGGCGAGGGTGGCATCGCCTCCGCAGCCGGCGAACGACACTGCGCAGACGAGGAGGACGGCGGCCGCGAACGACCACCACCGGGCCCTGCGAGAATGAGCGCGGTTACTGCCCGGCATCGCCCGGCGAACCCCCTGGTTTTACGTGAACGAGCAACCTCGCAACCGACGGTAGCAAGGAGGCTCCGACGGACGAAAACCAGGGAGTAAAGGAACGATCAAGACTGGCCGGAACGCCGGCTCCGCACCTCGATGATCAGCGGCACGCCATCCAGATCGAATGCGCGTCTCAGACGGTTCTCGATCCAGAATCCGTAGTCACGGGTCATGAGGCCCCGGTCGTTCACGTCCAGGCGGAAGGTCGGAGGATTGACGCCGGTCTGCACGATGTACCGGAGGGACAGGCGCCTTTGCCCGTCCCGCGGACCCGGACGCTCCTCCGCCAGCCGGCGCAGTTCGGTGTTGAGGCGATTGGTGGAGATCCGCTCCGACATCCGGTCGTAGAGGCGCAGGGCATGCGGCAGGAGGCGCCGCACGCCCTCCCCCGTGACCGCCGAGCTGACCTCGACGGGCGGACGCTGCCGGACCTTCGCACGGATGAGGCCGTTGACGTGGTCCAGCTCCGGCTGCGCCACGTCCCACTTGTTCATCACCATCAGCGTCGCGCAGTGCGCGTGTGCCGCGTGGTCGGCGGCGGCGAGGTCGGCATCCGTGACCCCGACCGACGCGTCGCACACCACGATCGCGACGTCGCTCCGCTCGGCCGACTGGATTGCGCGGAGATGCGAGTACCGCTCCACGTCCTCCTTCGCCTTGCCGCGCTTCCGGAGACCGGCCGTGTCCGTCAAGACGACGCGCCTGCCGTCCACGTCCAGGACGGTGTCGACCGGGTCGCGGGTGGTGCCGGGAACGTCGTGCACCACGGCGCGCTCCTCCCCGAGGATCGCGTTGAGCAGACTGCTCTTCCCCACGTTCGGCCGCCCGAGGATCGCGATGGCGGGCGGGGCGTCGGCGTCCAGGTCGATGGCCGGCGCGTCGGGCAGCCGCTCGACGACGGCGTCGAGCAGATCGCCGATGTTGCGCCCGTGCTGTGCCGAGACCGGCATGACCGTGTCGAAGCCGAGGCTCCACAGCCCCTGTGCCTGGAACTCGTGCGACGGGGCGTCACTCTTGTTGGCCACCACGATGACCGGGCGATGGGCCCGGCGGAGCTTCTCCGCCACGTCGAGGTCACCGGCCGCGGCGCCGGCCTGGGCGTCGACCACGAAGAGGATGACATCGGCCTCCTCGATGGCGCGCGTCGCCTGCGCGGCCACCTGACGGTTGACCGGGGTGGG
>CALMEC010000381.1 GCA_937862675.1 uncultured Actinomycetes bacterium | reverse complement strand
CGCCACGGACAGCTTCAGCGCGGTCGCCGGGGAGGGCGACGGGATGGATGCGCGATTCACGATGTCCTGGCGCGGGTGGCGGTGGGAGCACGGTCACGCACGGCACCCTCCGGGGAGGCGGATGGCCCGCCGGCGCATCCGGCCGGGCTCATGGTCGAAGCCGCGCGAGCGTGAGGTGAGCCACCGGTCCGGGGTGTACATGCACGGCGATGCCGGGTCCCCGTGGGGATCGTGGCGACCGGGGCGTGGACGACGGTGACGGTGGCTTTCATCGGTCGTCATACGGTATCCCGGTCGGACCGTGGCGAACCGGAATCCCCGTCCTCCGTCATGCATGCGATGTCGGCATGCGGGCCGGCGACGATGCCGATCCGGAATGGGCGCGGCAGGACTCGAACCTGCGACCCGGGGATTATGAGTCCCTTGCTCTAACCAACTGAGCTACGCGCCCACGCGGGGGATGAATCTAGTCGTTTCCCGTCGTGGGGTCCGCGGGCGGCAGGACCAGACGGGTGAAGAGGCGACGGAGCTCGTCGGCCGGGTCGTCGCAGATGCCGCCGTGGACCGGGCCCGGTTGCACGATGGTGGACCGCGGCGCGAGGATCCAGCCGAACCGCTGTCCGCGGCTCGTGAGATCCGCCGGCAGGTCGGCGAGCTCCCCTCGGCAGATGAGGGCGACGCGGTCGAGCGTGGACCGGACGCCGGCGATGTCCACTCCCGGTGCGAGCGCGGCGACGCGATCCTCGCCGACGTGGCTGGCGACCTCGAGGAAGGCCGCGTCCTGGCAGTAGAGGACGACGCCGACATTGACGCACTCCCCGCGGTCGACGTGCGGGACGAGACGGAGCACCGTGTACTGGTACCCCTTCATGTGTCCTCGACGATCCACGCGTCGGGATTCGCCAGGCGTTCGGTCAGCATCCTGACGTACATGAGCCGGTTCGCGGCCGGATCGGGCAGTTCGGGGGTCGTCGCCAGCCATTCGTCCGGCACGGCGTCCACCGCGGCGGGGATCGCCGCACCGGCAACGGCGGCGAACTCGCGGTGCCGGTCGCGGATGGACGGTGCGATCGCCCGGAGGACATGGGTGGAGAGATCGAACGGCGCGCGTGCGAACCGGCCGGGATCCGGCGCCGTGTTCTCCCACGAATGGTGCTGGTAGAGGGCGGCTCCGTGGTCGATGACCCAGGTGCCGCCGTGCCACACGAGCAGGTTCGGGTTCCGCCAGGTCCGGTCGACGTTCGTCGTGAGCGCGTCCAGCCAGACGATCCGCTCGGCGGTCTCGCGGTCCGGGGGAAGCGAGCCGTCGTATCCGAGGGCTCCGGGGAGGAAGTCCACGCCGAGGTTCGATCCCAGCGACGCGACCAGGAGGTCCTGGACCTCCTGGTCGGCCTCGTAGCGTGCGATCTCCCGGCGCAGCTCGACCACGGCGAGGTCGGGGACGAGGAGCCCCAGGGCACGGGCGATCTCGCCGACGATGACCTCGGCCACGAGGACGCGCAGTCCCTGGGCCGCGCCGCGGAACTTGAGGACGTACGTGCCGTCGTCGTCGGCCTCCACGACGGCCGGCAGCGATCCCCCCTCGCGGAGGGGCGTCACGTAGCGGGTGGCGGTGAGGCGGGGGAGCACGTCGCGCAGACTACGGCCACCGGGGCGGAACGGTCCAGCTCCGGCGGCGTCCGGCCCGCGGACGCCGCCCGGGGGGGAGGAACGACGTCCGGCCGCCCCTCCCGGGAACGGGGCCTAGTACCCCAGCGCCAGCATCGCGTCGGCGACGCGCATGAAGCCCGCGATGTTCGCGCCCGCCACGTAGTTGCCGTCCTGGCCGTAGTGGTTGGCGGCGTTCACGCACCGGGTGTGGATCGATCGCATGATCGAGGTCAGCGCCTCGTCGGTGCGCTCGCGCGTCCAGTCGTCGAGCGTCGCGTTCTGCTGCATCTCGAGGCCGGACGTGGCGACGCCGCCGGCGTTGGCGGCCTTGCCCGGGGCGAACAGCACCCCGGCCTCGTGGAACGCCTGGATGGCGGCGGGCGTGGACGGCATGTTGGCGCCCTCGGCCACCACCTGGCACCCGTTGGCGATCAGCATCGCGGCGTGTTCACCGTCCAGCTCGTTCTCGGTCGCGCACGGGAGGGCGATCTCGCAGGGGATCTCCCAGATCGGCCGGTCGGCGACGAAGGTGGCCGACGGGCCGCGCCGGTTGGCGTACTCCGTCAGGCGCAGACGCTCCTCGGTCTTCACCACGCGCAGCAGGTCGACGTCGAGGCCCTCCTCGTCCAGGACGTAA
>CALMEC010000380.1 GCA_937862675.1 uncultured Actinomycetes bacterium | reverse complement strand
GTTCCCGGCCGGTCAGCTGAGCCACGTCGCGATGTCCTCCGCCGCGTAGGTGATGATGAGGTCCGCTCCCGCGCGGCGCAGGCCGACGACGGTCTCCAGGGTGGCCTCGCGTTCGTCCAGCCAGCCGCGCTCGGCCGCCGCCTTCAGCATGGCCCACTCGCCGCTGACCCAGTAGGCCGCGACGGGGAGGTCGGTGACGGTCCGGGTCTTCGCGATCACGTCCATGTAGGCGACGGCCGGCTTGACCATCACGATGTCGGCGCCCTCGGCCTCGTCCTGGACGATCTCGCGGAGCGCCTCGCGGACGTTGGGCGGGTCCATCTGGTAGCCGCGGCGGTCCCCGAACCCGGGGGCCGAACCGGCGGCGTCGCGGAACGGGCCGTAGAAGGCACTGGCGTACTTGGCGGCGTAGGACATGATCGCCACGTCCTCGTGTCCCTCGTTGTCCAGCATGGTCCGGATCGCGCCCACGCGGCCGTCCATCATGTCGCTGGGGGCCACGATGTCGGCGCCGGCGGCGGCGTGGCTCAGGGCCGTCCGGGCGATGACGGCGATGCTCCGGTCGTTGTCGATGCGCTCGCCGGTGAGGATGCCGCAGTGGCCGTGGTCGGTGTAGGCGCACAGACAGACGTCCGTGACGACGACCATCTCCGGCACCTCGGCCTTGATGGCGCGGATCGCCTGCTGTGCGGACCCGTCCGGGTCGTACGCACTCGATGCCGTGGCGTCCTTGGCGTCGGTCACCCCGAAGATGAGCACCGCCGGCACGCCCAGCTCGTAGGCGCGGCGGGCGCGGGCGGCGATGAGATCGGGTGTCTCGCGTCGCTGCCCGGGCAGGGAGGCGATGGGCTCGGTCCGGTTCTCGCCGGCGATGGCGAAGAGCGGCAGGATCAGGTTGTCGGGGTGGATCCTGGTCTCGCGGACCATGGCCCGCAGCGTCGCACCGCGCCGCAGGCGGCGTGGGCGGACGGTCGGGAAGACCCCCGGTGGGCGTGTGTCGGTCACGTCGACAAGCCTACCCGGGGTCGCGTCCCGGACGCCATGGCCGGGTGTCCCGGCCGGCCCGCCGGGATGTCACATGCGCTCGGGTGCGTCCACCCCCAGCAGGTCGAGTCCCGTCGTGATGACATGAAGCGTGGCGGCGGCCAGCGAGAGGCGCGACTCCCGTGTGGCGTCGCCGGCCTTCAGGATGGGGCACGACTCGTAGAACGCGCTGAACGCCTGGGCGACCTCGAAGAGGTGGGCGCACAGCCGGTGCGGAGCGAGGTCGTCGCCGACGCTCGCGACGACCGCACCGAACTCCAGCAGGCGGAGGGCCAGTTCGCGTTCGGCCGGCTCGGCGATCCCGATGGGCGCCGTCTGCGCGGAGGGCTCGCGTCCGGCGTTGCGGAACACGGACCGGATGCGGGCGGCCGCGTACTGCATGTACGGACCGGTGTTGCCGGAGAACTGCACCATCCGGTCGAGGTCGAACACGTATTCGCTGTCGTGGGCCACGGAGAGGTCGGCGTACTTCACCGCCCCGATCCCGACGGACGGCGCGATCCGGGCGCGGGTCTCCTCGTCCAGATCCGGGCGGGCGGTGTCGATGACCTCCCGGGCGCGGACGACGGCCTCGTCCAGCAGCGCCATGAGGCGCAGCGGGTTTCCGGAGCGGGTCTTCAGCATCTTGTGGTCCTCGCCGAGGACCGTCCCGATCTGGACGTGCACCACCTCGACGTCGTCCGGCAGCCATCCCGCGAGTCGCGCCGTGGCGAACACCATCTGCAGGTGGAGGGCCTGCGTGGCCCCGACCACGTAGAGCACGCGATCGGCGCCGAGCGCCGCCACGCGGTACCGGATGGTGGCGAGGTCCGTGGTCGCGTAGCCGTAGCCGCCGTCCGACTTGCGGACGATCAGCGGGAGCGGCTCGCCGTCGCGGCCGGTGAACCCCTCGGGGAACACGCAGAGCGCCCCGTCGCTCTCGACCGCGATGCCGCGCTCCTCGAGCTCGCGGCAGATGCCGTCCAGCTGGTTGTTGTACGTGCTCTCGCCCGCGAGGTGCTCGTCGGTGAGGGTGACGCCCAGCGTCGAGTAGATGCGGTTGAAGTACACGCGGGAGCGCTCGAAGAGCCGCTCCCACAGCTCGAGCGCCGGCGGGTCTCCGGCCTGCAGGTCCACCACGCGTCCCCGGGCGCGGTCGGCGAACGCCGGGTCCTCCTGGAACCGGGCGTAGGCCGACTGGTAGAAGGCGTTCGGGTCGGTCTCGACGGTGGCGGCCTCGGCGGACTCGGGGCCCACCTCGACCAGCCTCTCGATGAGCATCCCGAAGTTGGTCCCCCAGTCGCCGATGTGGTTCTGACGGATGACGCGGTGTCCCAGGGTCTCCAGCGTGCGCGCGAGGGCGTCGCCCACCACCGTGGTGCGCAGGTGCGCGACGTGCATCTCCTTCGCCACGTTCGGCGCGGAGTAGTCGATGGCGATCGTCCGCGGATCCTGGAGCGGGATCCCGGCGCGCGGGTCGCCGGCCAGTTCCGTCGTCAGCCCGGCGATGGCGTCGTCGTCGAAGGTGACGTTGATGAATCCGGGGCCGGACACCTCGATGGACGCGGCGAGGCCGTCGAGCGCCAGGGCATCCGCGATCTCGGATGCCACCTCGCGCGGGGGCCGGCCGGCGCGCTTCGCGAGCGCGAGGGCGGCGTTGATCTGGACGTCGGCGAACTGCGACGGCCGGATCACCGGGTCCTCGCCGGCGAAGTCCGGGCCCAGGACGGTCTCGATGGCGGCGGCGGCCGCGGGGATGACGAGTTCCCGGGGGTCGGTCACGCCCTCAAGCCTAGTGAGCAATCGCATCGCGACGACGCCCCGGGTCCACTGTCGACACCCCCACATCCACGACACGCGGGATCACCCCGGCCGCCGTGCATCTCCCCGGCCGCCGTGGCCGCCGGTGGTTCCCGGCGCGCGATGCGGTCCGGTGCGCGACAATTGCCGCGTCATGAGATCCCCCACGGCGGACGACATCCTGCGCGGTTACCTGGAGGGCGCGTTCCCCATGGACACCGACGGGGTCCTCGACCTCTACGTCGCCGATCCGCGCGCCGTCATCCCGCTGGACGCCTTCCGGGTCCCGCGTTCGGTCCGTCGTGGTCTGCGCGGCGACCGGTTCTCCGTGACCCGTGACCGCCACTTTCCGGACGTCGTGGCGTCATGCGGCGGCGAGCGCAGCGGCGGCGAGTGGCTGACCCCCCGTCTGGCGCGCGTCTACGAGGACCTGTTCCACCGCGGCGTCGCCCACAGCGTCGAGGTGCTGCAGGACGGACGGCTGGTGGGCGGTCTCTTCGGCGTGGCCCTCGGTGGTCTGTTCACCAGCGAGAGCATGTTCCACACGGCCTCCGACGCGGGCAGCGCCGCCATCGTGGCCACCCACGCGCACCTGGTCGCCCGGGGTTACCGTCTGTGGGACATCCAGATGATCTCGCCGCAGACCGCGCGCTTCGGGGCCGTCGAGATGACGGACTCCGAGTACCGCGAGCATCTCCGGGATGCGTTTCGCCGGCGCTGTTCCTTCGTCTGACGCAGCGACGCGTCAGAGGTCGACGGGATCCCGGATGATCGGGCAGGTCATGCAGTGGCCACCGCCGCGTCCCCGGCCGAGTTCGGCTCCGACGATGGTGATGACCTCCACGCCCGCCTTGCGCAGCAGCGAGTTGGTCTCGGTGTTGCGGTCGTAGGTGAACACGACGCCCGGCTCCAGTGCCACCGCGTTGTTCCCGGAGTCCCACTGCTGGCGCTCGGACGAGTACTCGTCCCCGCCCGTCGCGATGACCTGGAGCTCACCGAGGCCGAGGGCCGTGGCCACGACGTCGATGAACGGCGTCGTCCCCTCGTCGATGACCTCGACACCCGGTGCCACGTCGCTCGGACGGAGTGAGAACGTGTGGATGGCGTCCACGATCTTCGGGTACACCGTGACGATGTCGCGATCGGCGAAGGTGAAGACGGTGTCGAGGTGCATCGCCGCGCGGAGCTTCGGCATGCCGGCGACGATGACGTGCTCGGCGGCGCCCTGTGCGAAGAGGGCCGCGGCCACCTGCGTGATCGCCTGGCGGGACGTGCGCTCGCTCATCCCGACGAGGACCACCCCGTTGCCGACGGGCATGACGTCGCCGCCCTCGAAGGTGGCCTGTCCCCAGTCCTCGTCCGGGTCGCCCCACCACACCGTCGAACCGACGAAGTCCGGATGGAAGGTGTAGACGGCCTTGTAGAGGAGGGTCTCGTCGTGACGTGCGGGCCAGTAGAGGGGGTTCATCGTGAGCCCGCCGTACAGCCAGCAGGTGGTGTCGCGTGTGTAGAGCGTGTTCGGCAGGGGCGGCATCAGGTATTCGCGCACCCCGGTGGACTCGCGTGCCAGCCCCGCGTATCCGCTGCGGTAGTCCTCGGGCAGGTCGCTCGTCGCCATCCCGCCGATGAGGAGCTCGGCGAGCTCGGAGGGGCGGAGGGTCTCCAGGTACTCCCGTGTCCCGTCGATGAGGCCGAGGCCGACCTCGTTCGGGGTGATCTTGCGGTCGAGCAGCCAGTCGCGCGCCCCGTCGATCGCCAGGGTGTCGGCGACGAGGTCGTGGAGCTCGACGACCTCGACGCCGCGGTTGGTCAGCTTGTTGACGAAGTCCGCGTGGTCCCGCTGGGCGTTCTCCACCCAGAGGACGTCGTCGAACAGGAGATCGTCGGAGTTCGTGGGGGTCAGCCGCCGATGTGCCAGACCGGGCCGGCACACGAGCACTTTCCGGAGGCGGCCGACCTCGGAGTGGACGCCGTAGGTCGAGGAGACGGAGTCGGTCATTGCGGCGGTGCCTTTCGCGGTCATCGGGGTCAGAGGGTGATGCGGTCGGTCCAGAGGGCCACCACACCGGCGGTGGCGCCCGCGACGATGATCGTGAAGAGCGCGATCTCGGTCGGGGTGAAGATCCGCCGGCCGTTCTCCGAGCGCGCCTTCACGTAGAGCAGCGTCGCCGGCGCGAGGATCACGGTGGAGAGGAGGAGGAACTCGAGGCCGGCCGCGTCGAAGAGGAAGAGCGTGTAGGCGACGGCGACGCCCGCGAAGATCGTCTCGCGGGTCCGTGTGCGGGGCGCGACATCGTCGTACCCCTCGCCGGTCACCCCGAGCTTGAGCGCGTACGCCGCGGCGAGGAAGTACGGGATGAGCGCCAGGCTCGTGCAGAGGTCCAGCATGAAGTTGAGTGCGTCGTCGAGCACCAGGGTGAGCGCGAGGAGGCCCTGGATGGCCATCGACGTCACGATCAGCGCCGTGATCGGCGCCTTCTGGGAGTTCTCGGTGCCGAGGAAGGCCGGGAAGTTGTCGCTCTTCGCCGGGATGTACATCACCTCGGCGGCCATGAGCGTCCAGGCCAGGTACGCGCCGAGCACCGAGACGATCACCGCGATGCTGATGAAGACGCGACCCCAGTCCCCGACCACGAATTCGAACACCCCGATCATCGAGGGCTGTCGCGTGTCGGCGAGCTGCGGCTGCGGCATCACCGCATAGCTGGAGAGGGTCACGAGCGCGAAGAGGGAGAGGACGCTCAGGAACCCGAGCACCGTGGCCCGTCCGACGTCCTCGCGGCGCTTCGCGTAGCGCGAGTAGACGCTCGCGCCCTCGATGCCGAGGAAGACGAACGTCGTGACGATCATCGTGTTGCGGATCTGCTCGTTCAGGTTCCCCAGGTCGCCGTACCCGTAGGCCGTCCAGTTGTCGGCGAACACGCCGGCGTCGATCGAGATCAGGAGGACGACGATGAACGCGACGATGGGCAGGATCTTGAAGACCGTGACGATCCTGTTGATGATCGCGGCGTCGCGCACGCCCCGGGCGATCAGGTAGTGGAAGAACCAGACGCCGACCGACGACACGGCCACGGCCAGCGTCGTGTCGCCGTCGCCGAACCCGCCGAGGCGGTCGGTCAGCCCGCCGAGCGTCGCGCTGATGAAGACCCAGTAGAACGCGTTGCCGCAGACGGCGCTCGCCCAGAAGCCGATGGCGGAGTTGAAGCCGGCGTAGTCGCCGAAGCCCTCCTTCGCATAGATGAACACGCCGGAGTCGAGTTCGGGCTTGCGTATCGCGAGATTCTGGAAGACGAACGCGAGCATGAGCATGCCCGCGCCGGCGATCGCCCACGCGATGAGCGAGCCGAGCACCCCGGTCGCCACCCCGAACCGGGCGGGAAGGGAGAAGACCCCGGCGCCGACCATGCCGCCGACCACCATGGCGGTCAGCGTGGGCAGGCTCATCTTCTGGGTGGCCGTCGTCGTCTGCGTTCCACTCATGCGGTCGCCTCCTGGGGCGTGGTGTCGTCGAGGCGCTCGATGCGGAATCCGGTGAACCCGTACACCAGGCTGAGCAGCGGACTGGCCCAGCAGAAGATCGCGTAGGGCGCGTAGAGCAGGGTCGACACGCCGAGCACGGCGCCCATGAACGCGCCGCAGGAGTTCCACGGGACGAGGGGTGAGGTCACCGTTCCCGAGTCGGCCGTCAGGCGTGACAGGTTGGTCGGCGCGAGTCGCCGACGCGCGAACTCGGCCCGGAAGATGCGTGCCGGGAGTACCAGCGCGATGTACTGGTCGCCGGCCACGACGTTCAACCCGAACGAGCAGCCGAAGACGGTGAGGAAGAGCCGGCCGGTGGACTTCGCCCGCTTGATGAGCGGGTTCACGAGCCGCGCGATCAGCCCGAGCTCGTCGAGGAGGGCGCCGAACGTCACCGCTCCGATGATGAGCCAGATGGTCAGGAGCATGCTGTCCATGCCGCCGCGCGAGAGCAGTGCGTCGATGTCGCCGATGCCCGAGTCCATGGTGAACCCGTTGGCCATCGCGCTCATGACGCCCTTGATCGAGGCGACGACGACGTTGCCCTCCGACGCGGTGAACCCGCGGACGACGTCCTGCTGGAGGACGGACCCGAGTACCCCTGCGAAGAGCCCCGATGCGAGGAGCGCGAGCGCCGCCGGCACCTTGCGGATCGAGAGATAGGCGAGCAGGGCGAGTGGCAGGAGGTTCCACGGGGTCACGTGGTAGATCTCGGACAGGCGGCTGAGCTCGATGTCCGTGACCGCCGAGGCCTCGCCGGCGTCGCGGACGAACCCCAGGAACGTGAAGACGACGACGGCGATCCCGAAGGCGGGCAGCGACGTCCACACCTGGCGCTTGATGTGGTCGTAGACGCCGACGCCGACGATCTGCGAGGTCAGGATGGTGGTCTCCGACAGCGGTGAGAGCTTGTCACCGAGATATGCCCCGGAGATGACGGCGCCGGCGGTGATCGTGGTCGAGACGTCCAGGACCGACGCGATGCCGACCAGCCCGACTCCGATCGTGCCCGCCGTCGTCCACGAACTGCCGATGCTGAGGGCGACGGCCCCGCAGATCAGTGCGGACGCCCCGTAGAAGAACTGCGGTGAGAGGACCTGGATCCCGTAGTAGACGAGGGTCGGGATGGTCCCGGACAGGTTCCACACGCCGATGAGTGCACCCACGGCCAGCAGGATGAAGATGGCGCTCGTGATGGAGACCAGGGCGCCCTGTGAGGCCTTCTGCACCCGCTCCCAGGAGTGCCCGTTCTTCATCCCGATGAGCGCCGCGACCGCGCAGCAGAGGATCAGCGCGAGCTGGATGGGGCCGTCCAGGGCGTCGAGGCCGTAGAGGGCGATCGAGCCGCCGATGAGGATCGTCAGGGCGACGAGCGGAATGATCGCGTCGAGGAGGGAGGGCTGACGCCCGTCCTCCGGGGACTCGCTCATACCCTCCGGGGATCCGCTCATGCTGTTCTGTGCGTGTGCGGCTCGTCCCCGATCATGCGCGGAGTATACGAATCTCAGACCCGGTCGATCACCCGGAAATGCGCGAATGGGTCACATCGACACCGCACCCGTTCGACATCGGCAGAACCGGCCCGTCGCTTCGACGTCCGGCCGCCTCCGAGGCGGCCTGTCATGCACCGGTCACGACGACGATGCACCGGGCACGGTGAGGCACCGGTGATGGCCCGGTCCGCCGTCGATCCCGTGACCGGGCCGGTCGTTCAGGTGTGCTCGCCGGCGAGGCGCCGGCGCAGCTCCTGGACGGTGGCCAGCTCTGCCTCGGCCCGTTCCACCAGTGCCGTGTATCCGCCGACGTCGGCGAACTCCGGGTTGCAGAGGGCGGAGCGGACGAGCTCCAGGCGGGCGTCCGGCCAGTCGGCGACCAGGCGGAACTCCGCCTCCGCGATGGCCAGCTTCTCGGACAGGTCGTCGACCAGCCGCATCAGGCGGTTGGCCTGCTCGTCGACACCCTCGGTCAGTGTGCGGTACATGTGGTTCACGTGGCGCTCTTCCGTCGCAGCGCGATGGATCCTGCCACGCCGAACACGATCGTGAGAAGAAGCAGCTGGCCGATGCGCATCCAGAACCGCCCCGCGTCGATGGTGGGCTCGACGATGAGCGTCTGGAACACCCGGAACGCCGGACCGAACGGGACGACCTCCGAGATGGCGCTGGCGGCGCCGCTCTGCGTGAACAGGCCGAGGAAGATCAGGGGCAGGGCGAGCATGAGCGCGGCGAGGAGGGCGGTGCGCGTCTCACGTGCCAGGGCGCCGACCAGGACGCCGAACGCCGCGAACGCAAGGCCGGCCGCGATGAACGCGGCCGGCCAGAGGGCCCACCGGCCGATGGTCAGCGAGGTGGTGAGCGCGACCGCAGCCAGGAGGACGGCGCCGATCGCGAGGACGACGAGGGCACCGAAGGCGATCTTCTCGAAGATCAGCGTCTCCAGCCGCACGAGCCCGCGCCGCAGGCGGACGAGCGTGTTCTCCTCGCGTTCCGACGACAGGCCGGCGGCGCCGAGGAGGACGCCGACCAGCGCGAGGCTCACGAGGAGCGCACCGGAGAACCCGAAGCCGGAGAGGGGCTCCCGCCCCGTCGGTACCGGGGGGATCCGCAGCTGGATGGGATTGCCGATCGCCGTGGCGGCGACGTCGGCGAGGTCCAGGTTGACCTTCGCCTCGACGATGAAGTTGAGGAGGGGATCCATCTTCGCCGCCAGCTCCGCATGGCCGTCGGCGCGCAGGCTCCTCTGGAGGTCGCGGACGAGGACGTCGCTCTTCTCCAGGCCCAGGATGTTCCCGCTCCGCGTGAAGGCGGCCACGTCGCCGCCTTCCACCACGATGCGCACCAGGTCCAGGGTCTGCTTGATGTAGGTCTGGGCGAGGTCCTGGTTGAGCCGGTAGATCGACGACTCCAGGCGTCGCGAGATCGACTGGGCCTCGATGGGGGAGCGGTTGCTGGGCTGGACGGTGACGACCGGCGGCCGGATACCCGACTGCAGGTCGCCGATGAACCCCTCGGGGATCGTGATGACCGCGGCCACGCGGCCGGCCCGCAGTGCGGCCTCGGCGTCGGCGGGGCTCATGTGCTTGAGGTCCACCTCGTCGGACAGGCGCGCCTCGTAGTCCTGGACGCCCAGCCGCCGGTCGCCGACCCGCACGGTTCGGTTGCTGGTGTCGTTGTTGACGAAGGCGATGCTGGGCCGCCGCTCACCGCCCTGCAATGCGAGGGCGACCAGCGTCGCCACGATGAGGGGGTACCCCACCAGAAGCACCAGCAGACCCCGGTTGCGCACGAGCAGCCGGAGGTCCTTCCCCAGGATCGCGCGGAACGAGGTCACGCGTCCACCAGGTTCAGGAAGGCGCGTTCGGCCGCATCGGTGGCGCTGGTGCCGGGGGTGCCGTGACGCGTGACCAGCTCGTCCGCCGTCCCGGCGAACACCTGGCGTCCGTGGTTCAGGATGACCATCCTCTCGGCGTACCGGCCGGCCTCGTCCACGGACTGGGTGGAGAAGAGGACCGCCAGGCCGTCGCGTACCCGCAGCTCGTCCAGCCAGCGCCAGAGCCGGTTGACCTGGTCCGGGCTCAGCGTGGCCGTGGGCTCGTCCAGCAGGAGCGCGGACGGGCGTCCGGCCAGGCCGAGGGCCACGTTGAGCCGCTGCAGCGTTCCGGTGGAGAGGTCGCCGGCGGGGCGGTCGGCGAAGCGGGCCAGGTCCGTGCGCTCGAGCAGTTCCGCCGTCTCGGCCTCCGGGGAGTCGACCCCCTCCAGCCGGGTGAACAGGAGGATGTTCTCGCGGGCGGTCAGGCGTCGGTAGACCGCGGGCTCGTGCGGCACCCAGCCGATGTGGGACACGCTGCGCTCCTCGCGGTTGACCGCGCCCTGGGTCGGCGTGCTGACCCCGGCCAGGATCCGCAGCAGGGTGGTCTTCCCGGCGCCGTTCGGGCCGAGGAGCGCCACCGCGTCGCCGCGTTCCAGCTGGATGGAGACGTCCTCCAGCGCGGCCACCGAGCGGAAGCGCTTCGACAGGCCCGCGCCGCGGAGGAGTGGTGTCGCGCCCTGGGCGTGCACGTCGGCGTCCGTGGGGGCCATGCGGCGCATCGTACCGGCGTCCGGTGGTCGACCACGGGACGGCCCGCGGTCCCGTGCCGATCCGGGTGCTGCGCTGCGTCCCGTGGCGCCATGGGCGATCCGGGCGTACACCGATGTGCGATACCCTTTCCGGCCGATGGCCGCGGTATCCCCGGAACGGCTCGAAGCGGCCGACAATGTGCACAGGCGGGCGGCGATCCAGCGTCGCCGCGCCGTTCTGGCCGTGGTGCTCCTCCTTGTCGTGGGACTGGTCGCGGTGGTCATCGTCCAGCGCCTCCGCGACTCCTCCTCGGGAGGCGTCATCGCCGCTCCCGTCACCGGTGGTCCGGCCGACCTCGGGCAGCGTCCCCCCAGTCGCGTCATCGCCACGGCGGGTCCGGTCGAGATCCAGCTCCCGATCGCCCGTGACCGCGTCCGCGCAACCCTCTTCCGCTCCATCGACGACGTCGCGGGCGTCGGCGTGAGCCCGGACTCGTCGTGGAAGCACCATGTCGCGTCCGGCGACGGGCAGCAGGGCCCGCGCACCGCGGGCATCGACATCGCGGCGCCGGCCGGGACGGTCGTGTTCTCGCCCGTCGACGGCGTCATCCAGGGGTCACGCCGCTACGTGGTCGCGGGGCACGACATCGGCTACGAGCTCGACATCGGCCCGAAGGCGGCCAGCGACGTCCTCGTCCGCGTGCGCAACATCACGGACATCCCCGACGACCGCGCGGCGGGGGCGCTCTGCGGTAGCCCGGGGATCCGCCAGCCGCAGGTCGGCGAGCTCGTCAGCGCGGGCGTCACCTGCCTGGGACAGATCCGGGATCTCGCCGACGTCAGCGGCGTCGTGCACCCCGACGTGGCCGACTACGTGCCGGGCGGGGACGATCCGAACACCGACGCCATCAACCACGTCCACATCGAGGTCGTGCGGGTGGGCCAGTGACCGATCGCGATCTGCGCATCCTCGTCATCGGTGACGTGTTCGCCGGGTCGGGGCTCGCCGCCCTGCTCGATCGCCTGCCGGCGCTGCGGGAGGAGCACGATCCCCACATGGTCGTGGTCAACGCCGAGAACGCGGCGGCCGGGTCCGGCACCTCGGCCAAGCAGGCCGCACAGCTGCTCGACGCCGGGGTCGACGTGCTCACCGGCGGCAACCACACCCTTCGCCAGCAGGACCTCTACCGGGTCCTGGAGACGGAGCCGCGCGTGCTCCGCCCGGAGAACCTGGCCATCCGTGCGCCGGGGCGCGGGACGTACCTCGCGGAGGTCCGCGGCGGGTTCCGTGTGGGTGTCGTCAACCTGATGGGCGGCGTGTTCCTCGACTCCGCGCAGAGCCCGTTCGCCGTCGTGGACGGCCTGGTCGACCGGTTGAAGCGCGAGGCGACGCACGTCCTGGTGGACTTCCACGCGGAGGCCACCAGCGAGAAGGTCGCCATGGGGCGGCATCTCGACGGACGCGTGACCGCCGTCGTCGGAACCCACACGCACGTGCAGACGGCGGACGCCCGGGTGCTTCCCGGCGGGACGGCCTACATGACCGATCTCGGGATGACCGGTCCGCACGGCGGGGTCATCGGGGTCCGCAGCGACATCATCCTCCGTCGCTTCCTGAGCGGCTCGTCCGGCCGGTTCGAGCCGGCCACCGATGAGGTCCTCGTCCAGGGTGCCCTCATCGCCGCCTCCCCCGACGGGTCGGCACGCGCGATCACCGCGATCAGCGTGGAGGCCTGACCGGCTCCTCCCACCAGCCGATCCGGGGGAACGATCCGGCGGCGACGGCGATCAGGGCGACGTTGCGGACCACCAGCTGGGCGATCGCTCCCGGGTCCATGTCCACCAGGTCCCAGTAGGCGTAGGGGAAGTAGAGCTGGGTGGTGACGAGCACGGTCACGACCGCGGCGGCCGTGAAGGCCCCGTAGGGGCCCGCAACCAGCAGGCATGCGGGCAGGAGCCACAGGGTGAACTGCGGTGAGAGCACCTTCCCGGTGACGACCAGCAGCGCCAGCGTCGTGGCCACGGCGGCCACCAGCCCGTGCACCGCCAGATCCGGCGGGCAGCGACGCAGGAACCACACCAGGGCGATGGCCGCGACGACGACCGATGCCACCTGCAGGCCGGTCGTGATCGCCGTGATGACGTCGACGCCGGGGCCGTGGACGTTCTGGCTGCCGTAGCTCGTGACGATCGAGAGCGGGATCCCCGCCAGTGCACGCAGGCCGAGCAGATAGGAGCCGCCGAGCGACTCGATCTGGAGCGGACGGTGGAGGTGGTAGTCCAGCAGGTAGCGGATCCCGGAGAACCCGATCAGGAGGAACGGCACCCAGACGATTGCGGAGGCGACGGCACCGGGGAGGAGCGTGCGCCCCGGCCAGCGGCCCGTGCGGTGCCGCTGCCAGATGACGAGCGCGGGGATGAGCGCCACCGGAACGAGCTTCAGGGCGATCGCGGCGGCGAGCAGGAGCCACATCGCCGGGAAACGCTCGGTGACCGCCGCCCAGAGCGTCCATGCCAGGAGGGCGGCCAGCGCCAGGTCGAAGCGCGTGGACACGAGGTCGCCCAGGAGGAGCGGCGTCAGGGCGACGATCGCCCCGGCGGCGAGCCGGCGTCGGGGCGAGAGGCGCAGGGCGGCGGCCGTCGCCGTGACGCCCAGGAGCGTGGCGACCAGCGCGACGAACATCGCCAGCGAGAAGCCGTCCGCGTAGGTCGACGGCAGCAGCCGCACCGCGCCGATGAGGAGCGCGGCGAGCGGCGGGTATTCGAGGCTGAAGTCCCGGTAGGGGATCTGCCCGTCGCCCATCTTCGCCGCCGCGTCCTCGTAGACGGGGATGTCCGTCAGGTGCTGATGGTGCACCGGATCCCAGGCGGCCGCGACGATCCACGCCACCGCGGCCAGTGCGATCAGGCCGATGGTGCGCCG
>CALMEC010000379.1 GCA_937862675.1 uncultured Actinomycetes bacterium | reverse complement strand
TCACCGGGCGGGGGCTGCTTGTGGCGCTATCGGTCGCGGTCGCAGCGGTCGTCCTCGTCACGGTCGGCCTGCTCATCCGCGGCGGCCATCGCCCGGACCCGGAGCCGGCGACCCCGGCGATCCCGCCCGCGCGCGTGGACTGGGGCCAGACCGCGATCGTCCGCCTGACGCCCGATCCGGGCATCTCGATGGAAGAGATGCGCGAGCGGTTCACGAAGGCGCTCGCGTTTCGCACGCACGACTTCGGCGGCGCCGGTGTTGAGGTGCTGTCGGCCGATGGCGACACCGTGGTCGTTCGGCTGCCCGGTGCAGCGACCAGAGATCAGATCGACGCATATCTGCGGTTCGATCGCCTGGTCATGCTCGACAACCGGTCCAGCGTCATCGCGTCCGGCGCGAACGTGGAGGCTCTGCGGCCGTACCTTGAGCATGAGGATCTCGGACCGGGTGCGCACTACTACGTCCAGTCGGAGATGTCGACGGGCGAATGGGGTGACCTCACGCGCTTCGACACCCAAGACGATGCGGAAGCGGGACGTGCAGAACTCGCGGCCCATGGTCGCACCGCCATGCTCGCAGCCCCTGAGGGCATGGCCGTGGTCGCGGGCGATTGGGGACGGGAAGTTACCCTCATCCGGCCGACTCAGGTGGTTCCCGCATCGGCCGTCCAATCCGCCCGCCAGGACGGCGACACGGTCATCGTCACCTTCGAGGAACGCGTTCGGAGCGAGACCGGCCGACCCGTCCGCGTCTTCATCGATTCGACAGGCAGGGGAACCTACGATGGGAATATCCAAACGGCGGCGACCGGGACGATCACCCCGGCCGGAGAGCTGAGGCTCTCGGCGGGTTACATCTGGCCGGCGTCCATCAGCCGCCCCGACCCCGGTGGACATGTCGCCGTGGTCTCGTCGGAGCCCTACGGGCGACAGCCGCCGGAGGAGACGGACGCGTTGCCCGCGGGACGACCGGCGCGATCGCCGGTGGTTCGTGACGGCCTATCCGGGCAGGCGCATTGGGTCCGTCTGGCCTCCGGCCGGTTCGATGGCGTCGACTACGAGTTGTCGGGTGCCGTATACCGGGGGTCGATCGTCGCGCTATACGCCCCGCGCATCACCGGGCCGCAGGACGAGGGAAGCCTCACCACCGGGGCCCCCGGAGAGTCCGGGCAGAGCGTGTGTCCCGTGGGGATCGGGACGCCGGATGTGACCTACTGCGGCGGGTCGAACGATCCGCAGGGCCCCACGAACGGGCGATATCACACGACC
>CALMEC010000378.1 GCA_937862675.1 uncultured Actinomycetes bacterium | reverse complement strand
CCGCGCGACCCCGACGGGGGCCGGGGTTGGCGTCGCGATGACGTCACCGGCCTCGAGCGTGAGCGACTGCGACGCGAACGCGATGAGCTCCGCGACCGGATAGAACATCTCGGCGGTGGAGGCGTCCTGCATCAGATCACCGGAGACCCAGGTGCGCAGCCGCAGGGCTTGCGGGTCCGGGACCTCGTCGGCCGTGGTGATCCAGGGCCCCCACGGGCCGAACGTGTCGGCGCCCTTGGCGCGCACCCACTGCGGCTCGGCGAGCTGGATGTCGCGGGCACTGACGTCGTTCATGATCGCGTACCCGAACACGACGTCCAGGGCGTCCCCGACGGGGACGTCGCGTGCGTCGCGGCCGATGACCACCGCCAGCTCGCCCTCGAAGTCGACCTGCGTGGAGTAGCCGGGCAGGCGCACCGGGCCGTCCGGACCGGTGACCGAGGTGGTGAGCTTGCCGAAGAGGATGGGCCGCTCGGGGACCGACATGCCCGTCTCGGCCGCGTGCTTCGGGTAGTTGAGGCCGATCCCGATGATCTTCCCGGGACGGTACGGCGCCAGGACGCGGACACCCTCCAGCGGGAGCGGCGCCCCGGCGGCGACGACGGGCGCGCCGCGCACGATGTCGAGCGGGGAGGCCGCCGTGAGCGGCTGGATCCGATCCCCCTCACGAAGGCCCACCGCGGGTCCGCCGGGTCCGAGGTAGGTGAGTATCTGCATCGGTCGGTATTCTAGTGGCCGTTCTCACCTGACGAGGACACCCGCACAGCGCCGCACCATCGCCACGACCGGCGACGAGGTGCCCTCACCAGGCAGCCGCCCATCTCCCAGCCCGCACAGACACCACCCCCGTCCACCGTCCGCGACCGCATCTCCGGAGGGGCGCGGGCCGTGGCCGGCCCGGTCATCCGCTGGCTGGTCCGCATCGGCGCGACGCCGAACTGGGTGACCACCATCGGGTTCCTCCTCGTGGCGGCATCCATCCCGTTCATCCTCACCGAGCACTGGATGTGGGCGTTCTGGATCTTCACCATCGGGTCGCTGAGCGACCTGCTGGACGGATCGGTCGCACGGCTGACGGGCAAGTCGTCGCGGTTCGGTGCGTTCCTCGACTCCACGCTGGACCGCTTCGCCGAAGGACTGGTGCTGGGCGCGGTCGGCGTCGTGTTGGCCCGCAACGACCAGTGGTGGGCGGTGGCCGCGGCGTTCATGGCCCTGACGGCCTCCTTCCTCATCTCGTACACGCGGGCGCGGGCGGAGGGCCTCGGCATCGATTCCAACCGCGGCGGGCTCATGAGCCGGCCCGAGCGGCTCTTCCTCCTCGGATCCGGGTTCTTCTTCCAGACCTGGGTGGACAACTTCCTGGCGGTCATCGTCGTCATCCTCGCGGTGCTCTCCCTGCTGACCGTGATCCAGCGTGTGTTCCACGTCTGGTCCGTCGTGCGGGACGACGGTCACAAGACCTGAGTCGGACGGTCCCTCCCGGGGCC
>CALMEC010000377.1 GCA_937862675.1 uncultured Actinomycetes bacterium | reverse complement strand
CGGCGGCGTCACGGGCAGTGCCCGGTAGCATCCGCTACCTTACCGACGCTCCCGAGTTCCGTTTCCCGTCGATCTCGCGCTCCCCTCGCTCCCCCCGCTCCCCCGCATCCCCCGGATGCTCCGTCGTTCGTCCATCGCCGTCGCCATTGCTACGCTGGTCGCCCTTCCGGCGACCATGCTGGCGCAGAGCGACTCGCTTCCATCCCGCACGCACCTCGGCCTGGCTGCGGTGAGCGCCGTTTCGGTGAATGCCGGCTTCGCCAGCATCCAACGCGGCTATCACGGGCTCTCCATCGGCGGTACGGTCGACTTTGGACACCTCGCGACCCCGCGCCTCCCCGACGGACTCGAATGACCCCCCCCGCACCGACGACCCGGGACCGCCCCTCGCCGACCGCCCCGCCCGGGAACAAGCGCGATCGCCGCCCGAGCCGTGCCCGCTCGCGCATCCGCCCCGTCCACATGCGGCCGTCCTATCTCGCCGTCGTCCTCGTCGGCGGCATCATCGGTACCTCCGCCCGCGAGGGGCTGGTCCTGGCGTTCGACCCGGTCGACGGCGTCCCGTGGGTGATCTTCGTCATCAACGTCTGCGGGGCTTTTCTGCTGGGCCTTCTCCTGGACTCCCTGGCCCGTCGCGGACTGACCCGCGGCCGGGCGCGCACGATGCGCCTGCTCCTGGGCACCGGGGTACTGGGCGGCTTCACCACCTACAGCGCGCTGGCCACCGACACCGCCCACCTGATCGGGAACGGTGATCCCGGCCGAGGGATGGCATACGCCCTCCTCACGGTGTTCGTCGGCGCCCTCGCGACCTGGTGCGGCATCGCCGTGGCGGCGCTCGCGCATCACGCCCTCCCGGCGGACGTCCGATGACACCGCTCGTCTTCCTGGCCCTGGCCCTCGCCGGCGGCGTCGGCGCCGCCGCCCGCCTGGCGGTCGACGGCGCCGTCCACTCCCGTGCCCGCGGCACCGTTCCCTGGGGGACGGCGATCATCAACATCTCGGGCTCCCTGCTCCTGGGAATCGTGGCCGGCCTGACGACGAGCCACGTCCTGCCCGAGTCGTGGCATCTCGTCATCGGCTCCGGGCTTCTCGGCGGATACACCACGTTCTCCACCGCCAGCTTCGAGTCGGTGCGCCTCGCGCAGGGCAACGGCCTCGTGGTCGGTTCCCTGCACGGCCTGGGAACACTCGTCGGTGCCACCCTCGCGGCGGGGCTCGGACTGTGGATCGGATCGCTGCCGTGATCGCGCATCGGCATGCCCGAACGGTAATGTCACATCGACCTGAATCGGAGACCGTCATGAGCAGCCGCACGCGACGTTCGGTGGTCCTCGTCCGCCACGGCCAGACCGCACTCAACGCCGAGGGGCGGCTCCGGGGACTCGCCGACCCCGAACTGACGCCCACCGGGATCGACCAGGCCGGCGAGACCGCCGACGCCCTCCGGTCCCTCGCGATCGCGCGTGTGATCTCCAGCCCGCTCCTTCGGGCCGTGACGACCGCGCAGATCATCGCCGACGTCACCGGCGCGGAGCTCGCCGTCGATCCCGCGTGGACCGACCGCGACTACGGTCCATGGACCGGGCACCGGACGGCGGACGTCGTCGCACAGTGGGGCAGCGTCGACGACGCACCGGACGTGGAGGCACGAACCGCGGTGCGTGAGCGGGCCCTGCGGGCGCTCACTGATCTCGCCGACTCCCCGTCCGGTACGCGGATCGCCGTCGTCACGCACGACGTGATCATCCGGTGCCTTCTCGACGACATCCGGCCCGGTCTCGTCCCGCGGGTGGAGACCGGTTCGTGGGCGGAGCTCGTCCGCACCGACGACGGATGGGCCGTCGCGTCGGTCGACAACAACGGCTGACGGCGATGAGGCCGACCGGACTCCGGAGGTCCGTTCGCGCGCGTTAAGTGTCTGACACCAGCGCTGTCAGCGGCCGTTCCGGCGTCACGGATCCCGGACGGACACCGTCCTCCGGTCGCTCAGTCGACCAGCACATCCCCCGTCATGAGCGGAGAGGCGTCCCAGCCGTGGAGGGCGCACAGGGTGGGCGCCACGTCGCCCAGCTTGCCCTCGCGCAGCGTGATCCCCGCGCGGTCGATCCAGAACGGGACCGGGTTGGTGGTGTGCGCGGTGTTGGGGCTGCCGTCCGGCTCGATCATGAACTCGCTGTTGCCGTGGTCGGCGGTGACGCACAGCAGGCCGCCGGCCGCGGCGACCGCGGCGCGGATGTCGGCCATGCAGGCATCGACCGTCTCGATGCCGCGCACCGCCGCCTCCACCACGCCCGTGTGACCGACCATGTCGGCGTTGGCGAAGTTGACGATCAGCAGCTCGTCCCCGCCGGCGGCCACGCCCTGCACCACCGCGTCGCGGATGCCGGCCGCGCTCATCTCCGGCGCCTGGTCGTACGTGGGCACGTGCTGCGGCGAGGGCACCAGGACCCGCCGCTCGCCTGCGCACGGCTCCTCCCGGC
>CALMEC010000376.1 GCA_937862675.1 uncultured Actinomycetes bacterium | reverse complement strand
CGGCCCGGGCTGGGGTCTCGCCATCTGAAAGCACATCGTCCCCTCGGCTGGCGGTGACGTCTTCGCGACGTCCGGTCCCGGGCAGGGACTCACCGTCCGCTGCGAGTTCCCGGAGGTCGTCGCCGACCGCCTGTAGACGCCGTCGGCGGTGTCTCACCGCCGGTCCGATCACCTGGCGGGCGATCTCCTCCGCTCCCGATGTTCGTCGGGAGCGGACGGTGTCGTGCGCCCCTCTCGCTCGGGTAGCATCCTCGTTCCACCGAGAAGGACGTTTCCGAGAGTCACATGAGGACCACGCTGAGAGAGCACATGGATCTTGCGCAGAGCACTCTGCACGAGGAGGGCAGCATGGCCCTGCGGATGCTCCGTGCGGCGATCACGGCGGTCCAGCAGAGCGATGTCGAGCTGGCGGACGAGGTCATCGCCTACGACGACCAGGTCGACGAGCGGTATCTCGAGGTCGAGGTGCTGGTGGAGCAGTTGTTCGCCCTCCAGGCGCCCGCCGCCACCGACATGCGGCTGGTGCTGGCGATCTCGAAGATCAACCTGCATCTGGAGCGGATCTCCGACTACTGCGTGACCATCGCCAAGATGACGAAGCTCTCGGCCGGCTTGCAGGTCGACATGCGCCTGGTCGGCTGGCTGGAGGAGATGGGCACCCGGGCCGAGGAGATGACCCGCGTGGCGCTGGAGGCGTTCGCCGACCGGGACCTGGAGGCGGCGGAGTCGCTGCTCGGTCTCGACCAGATGATCAATCGCACCAATCGTCGGTCGCTGGAGTGGGTCGCCCAGCTGTCCAGCGATCCGGAGGCGCTCGAATGGGCGATCCGGATGCTCCTCGTCTCCCGGTGCCTGGAGCGCATCGGTGACCATGCGGTGGACATCGGGGAGCAGACCGCGTACCTCGTCACCGGCGAGTTCCGGGAGTTCACCGACGCGACCCCGCGGAACGACGAGGAGTAGCCGGGGCGGGCCCGTCCGCGTCGCCGGACGCGGATCCGCGGCCACGGAGCACGTCGCGCCCCTCGCGTGATCGTCGTTCTGACGCGAAAAGGGTCCCTCGGCACGGAGGGCCGCCTGCGCGGCACCCGGCCTGGTCTACCATGGTCATGTCGAAGGAGGAACCGATGTCCCCATTCCGATCCGTCACCCCCGACCTCCCCGGTGCCGACACCGCGCTGCCGGGACGGTCGCGTCCGTTGTCCGTCCCGGAGGCGAACATCGTCCTCGGGACCTCGATGGTGCCGCCGTTCCCGGACGGCAGTGAACGCATCGAACTGGGCATGGGCTGCTTCTGGGGTGCGGAGGAGATCTACTGGCAGATGCCGGGCGTCATCACCACCGCGGTGGGGTACGGCGGCGGCGTGACCCCCAATCCGACCTACGAGGAGGTCTGCACGGGGCGGACGGGTCATACCGAGCTCGTGCTCGTCGTCTGGGACCCGCAGCGGCTGTCGCTGACGCAGGTGCTCGCGGCGTTCTGGGAGCAGCACGATCCCACCCAGGGGATGCGGCAGGGCAACGACGTCGGCACCCAGTACCGCTCGGCGATCTACACCTCGTCGGACGATCAGACGCAGGCCGCGCTGCGCAGCGCGGCGGCGTATCAGGAGGTCCTCGTCGCCGCGGGATACGGGCAGGTCACCACCGAGATCCGGCCGGCCGGCCCGTTCTACTACGCGGAGGAGCATCACCAGCAGTACCTGGCGAAGAACCCGTACGGCTACCGCTGCCATGCGCGGAGCGGCGTCGCCTTCCCGGTCGACGCGTTCGAAGCGGCCGTCTGACGGCACCCGGACGGCGGCGCCGGGCCTCCGTCCACGACTCCCTCACGCGGGGTGGCCTCCGTACGGGCGTCCGTCGTCCGGTCGGCGGACAGGAGCGTCGTCACGGCTCGCCGCGACCCGGCACGCACTGTGTCGTCGATCTGAGACGGACGTGCGTCGGACGGGCACCGGTGCCGGTGTCGCCGAACGACGCCGAGCCACCGTTCACGAACAGCATCTATTGACACTTCGCACCTATCGTCCTACTATTCGAGACGAAATGGTGAGCACACGAACGACATCGTCCGACGGTCCGATCCTCGGCGGAATGCTGGGTTTCCTCGTCGGTGCGTCGGCCATGTTCGCCACGATGTACTCGACACAGGCGGTCCTCCCGACCATCGGCGACTCGTTCGGGATCTCGCCCAGCCGGGCGGGGCTCACGATCTCGGTGCTGGTCCTCGCGCTCGTCGTCGGATCGTGGATCTGGGGCCCCCTGTCCGACCGGATCGGCCGGCGACGCTGTCTCCTGGCCGCATGCGCCCTCCAGGTCCCGGCCACCGTCGCCGTGGCCGTCGCGCCCACCTTCGGGCTCCTTCTCGCCGGGCGGATCGCCCAGGGTCTGATCATGCCCGGACTCCTGGTCGTCGGGCTGCCCTATGTGGCACAGGTGTTCGTGCCCGCCATCGGCGTGCGTGCGGTCGGCTGGTACACCGTCTCCCTGATCGTCGGCGGTCTCGTCGGGCGACTCGGCGTCGCGTTCGCATCGTCGGTCATCGGGTGGCGGGGCGCACTGGCGGTCCTCGCGCTGTTTCCGCTCGCCGCTCTCGTGGTCATGGCACGAGGGCTCCCGGCGGCGGGCGGCCCGGCACCGGGTGGCCGAGACCGGCCGCTTCATCACACGGCGGATCGCCGCCGCGACCCTCACCGGCCCCGCGGTGTACTTCATCTTCGTGGGCGTGTTCACGTTCATCGGATACCGGCTGGAGTCCGCCCCGTTCTCCCGGTCGCCCACCGCCGTCTCGTTCGTGTTCGTGGCCTGGGTCATGGGGGCGGTCGCGCCGTTCGCCGGCGCGCGGTCCGAACGCGTCGGATGGGCCCCGGTGGCCGCCGCCGGCATCGTCAGCGCGGCTGCGGGCGTGGCGATGACCGTGTCCGGGCACCTGACGGCGATCGTCGCCGGCCTCGTCCTGGTGACCCTCGGGATGTTCATCGTGGTGACCGCCGCACCGATCGGCATCAGCACGGCGCGGGGCGTGCGCGCGGCCCGCGCGAGTTCGGTCTACTACAGCGTCTACTACTCGGCGGGTGCACTCGGGGCGTTCCTCCCCGGGCTCGCGTGGCAGGCGTTCGGCTGGGACGGTGTCGCCGCCACGTGCGGGATCGCCGTGGCCGTCGCCACCGCGGGCGCCGTTCTCGGCCTCATCGACGGTGGCGGAGGCGGTCGCGGCCTCCGGCGCGTCGAACCCGTGACGGTCCGTCAGGTCGGTGTCGGGGTCGGACGACCGCTTCGCTATTCCGGGTCGCGATGAGCGTGGCGTCCCGGACGTTCCCGCGGAACCGGACGGGTTTCAGGACCGCAGGGCAGGGGTAGACGAGGGGGGACACCGTGTTCTCACGGGCCTTGTCCAATCTATTCGGGAGGTGCGCCGTGGAATTCGTACTCTGGATCCTGGCGGTCATCCTGGTCGTATCGGGGATCGTGACGCTGTTCCGGGGCTCGGTGATGTGGGGCGTGATCCTCATCATCGTCGGCCTCCTGGTGGGACCGGGGGGTGTGAGCATCTTCACCTGATGTGCGGGCGATGCCGGTGATCCGGCGCCGCTTCCGGGAGCGATACCGGATCACCGAGCACGTCGTTCGTCGCGGGAATCCGCGACGACAGGCGACGAATGGGGCGGGGACGGCGCTCGACACACATCGGGCCGGTCCGTCGGCCCCAGGGCGAGTCGCACGGTGCGCCGACCAAATTGTCGGACACGATGCAGGACAGCGGAGGTCGGCGTGGACCCACGTCGGAAAACCGCCTGATATGCAGGCGGTTCCGGAGGAGCGGGCGACCGGGTTCGAACCGGCGACATTCAGCTTGGAAGGCTGACGCTCTACCAACTGAGCTACTCCCGCAAATTCTTCGATGATCTCTCTGGTTTGAAGACGATGAGAAGTGGAGGGTGT
>CALMEC010000375.1 GCA_937862675.1 uncultured Actinomycetes bacterium | reverse complement strand
AGTAGGTGTTGCCGAGGTCATCCCGCAGCCACAGGCGGTTTCCGCCCAGCGTGTTGACGCCGACCTTGTACAGCTCACCGTCGGCCACGGCCAGCACCGGGGTGCCGGTCGGCGCGAAGATGTCGTTGCCGTGATGGGTGACGGTGCCGGCACGCGGCGCGCCGTAGTCGTCCGTGTACGACGCCGCCGACCCGAAGACCGGGAAGACGTAGCGCGACGAGGCCTGCGAACCGCCCGACGACGCGGGGGCGGCGATCTTCGGAACCGAGACGACCGGCGGCAGCGTGACCGATCCGGGCGACGACCCGGCGGCGGGGTGCGGCGCCTGTGGGACGACGATGCCGGGAGTCCCGAGCAGCGCGACGAGGACGACGGCGAGAAGTCGAAGCGGACGGCGCACATCACCATTGTGGCCGACCCTCGTCCGGCGGGCAAGAAGCCCGGCCCGCCGGACGCCGGAAAATGCCGGGTACACCGCAACAAATATTTCAAAGAAGGCGGATTTGCTGGGCTAACCTGCTTCATCCCGTGTGCTGAGGCCCGCCTCGCGTGCCCGCGCATACCTTCGAACGGAAGGCTCTCTCCTGCGACGCCGCACCCGTATCGCACTGTTTCTCACCGGATCCGCCGTCACCGCGTTCGCCCTCGGAGGCGGTCCGACGACGCAAGGCGCACCCAGCGTCTCCGAGCTTCGCTCCGAGGTCGCGCGCATCGAGGCGGAGGTCTCGTCCATCGACGACCAGGTCGGCCTCGCCGCCGAGGCCTACAACGGGGCGCGGTACAACCTCGGGCAGATCAACACCCGGATCGATGAGAACCAGAAGGCGCTGAAGCGGTCCGAGGTCCGGCTCCACCAGACGCAGGACGCCCTGGCCGTCCGGCTGCGCGCGGCGTACGTGCGTCCGCAGCCGTCGCGGATCCAGCTGCTCCTCACCCAGACGAGCTCGTCGCAGATGCTCTCGGCGTCCGAGGTCCTGGAGCGCGCCGCCGATCAGGACCGTCGCATCGTCACCGCCGTGAAGGAGCTCCGCAACGAGCGGATCGCCCAGCGCCGGCAGCTGGTGAAGGACCGCGAGTCCGCCAAGAAGCAGGTCGAGGAGAAGGCCCGGCAGAAGGCGGTCGTGACCGAGCTGCTGGCCCGGCGCCAGGCGGTGCTGTCCAGCGCGAAGGGGCGTCTGGCACAGGAACTCGAGGCCGAGCGCCGCCGCGAGGCGGCCCGCCGGGCGGCGGAGGATCGCCGCGCCCAGGCGATGATGCGCGCCCAGAGCCGCGAACGGCAGACGGCCACCGGATCCGGCACGCAGACCGGGTCGGGAGGCGCGACGGCGAACCCGTCCAGCGGTGGTTCCTCCAACGGTGGTTCCTCCAGCGGCGGCTCGACGTCGTCGGCCACGCCCGTCTCGACGCCCTCCGGCTCGAGCTCCCGCAACGCACGTGCCGCGCAGATCGCCATGGGATACATGGGGGTCCCCTACGTCTGGGGCGGGGCGAGCCCGTCCGGCTTCGACTGCTCCGGCCTCGCCATGTACGCGTACGCCCAGGTGGGCGTCGGCATGGGGCACTACACCGGCGCGATCTGGTCCGCGTTCCCGCGCGTGCAGGGTGACCTCCAGGTGGGTGACCTCGTCTTCTTCAACGGGCTCGGGCACATGGGCATCTACATCGGGAACGGCATGATGGTCCACGCACCGCACACCGGGGACGTCGTCCGCGTCGCATCGATCTCACGCATGAGCTACATGGGAGCCGTCCGCCCCTAGATATCGTGACCCCCACGCTCTCGCGCGTGGGGTAGCGCCCCTCGGGCCGCAGGACCGCCGGAGGGGCGGGATGAGGATGTCGTCGTCGGGGGAGGGGGCATGACGACGGACCGGCCTCGGCCGCACGTCCGCAGGTGACGGCCTCCGACCCACCCGGTGCGTGTGCGGTGTGGATGCGGGCGTCCCCGGAGGCGGGAACCTAAAGGTCGCACCGACGTCGGC
>CALMEC010000374.1 GCA_937862675.1 uncultured Actinomycetes bacterium | reverse complement strand
CAGCCGGTCCGCCGCCCGCTCTACGTCGGAGCCGGAGATCACGCGGGTGGCTGGGTGACGGTGATTGCCATGCGGTGGGCAGCGTAGCGCGCGAGGTCGCGAGAATTCCCGACGCTGGCCGGGCGTGCGCAGGAGCGGCTAACGTTTGAGGAACGTCACCGACGAGCCAAAGGACCGTCATGTCTTCGCCCCTCGCCCGCCTCTCCCAAATGGGCCAGAGCATCTGGCTCGACACCTTCTCCCGGACCCTCATCACGTCGGGCGAGTTCGAGCGGCGCATCCGCGATGACGCCGTCTCCGGCGTCACCACCAACCCCTCCATCTTCCAGAAGGCGCTGGCGTCGGGTGACGCCTATGACGCCCAGCTGGCCGAGCTCTCCGCCACCACCACCGACCTCAAGGAGCTCTTCGTCGCGCTGGCGTCCACCGACGTCACGGACGCGTGCGACATCCTGCGGCCGGTCTGGGACCGCACGGACGGTGGCGACGGCTACGCGTCGATCGAGGTGGACCCCCACTTCGCCTACGACTCCGCCGCCACCATCGCCGAGGCAGCCCGTCTCCATGACACGATCGACCGGCCCAACCTCCTGGTGAAGATCCCGGCCACGGAACCCGGGCTCCTCGCGATCGAGGAGATGACCGCCCGCGGGAAGTCGATCAACATCACCCTCATCTTCTCGCTCGATCGATACCGCGCGGTTGCCGACGCCTACATCAGCGGACTCGAGCGCTTCGTGGACGACGGCGGCGATCCGTCGACGGTCCACAGCGTCGCGAGTTTCTTCGTCTCGCGTGTGGACACCGAGACGGACGGGCGCCTGGACGCCATCGGCGGTCACGACGACCTGAAGGGACGACTCGGCGTGGCCAACGCCAGACTGGCGTACGCCGCCTACGGGGAGATCTTCGCGGGAGAGCGCTGGGAGCGACTGGCCGCACGCGGGGCACGCACGCAGCGCTGCCTGTGGGCCTCCACCTCCACGAAGAACCCGGCCTATCGGGACACCCTCTATGTGGACACGCTTATCGGCCCGGATACGGTCAACACGCTGCCCGACGAGACGATCGAGGCGTTCCAGGACCACGGGGACCCCCGGCCGAACACGGTCACCGAGGACGTCGACGCCGCACGGGCCCTGCTCGGTGAGCTGGCGGCCGCGGGCATCGACTACGACGACGTCTGCGCCGTACTCGAGCGGGAGGGTGTGGAGAAGTTCGAGGCCGCCTTCGCCGAGCTCATCGCCGGCATCGAGCGCCGACTGGCGGCCGTCGCCGGCTGACTGGAGCGCCGCAACCCGCCGCATCGACCCGGACGGAGACGCCGTGAACCGTCCCCGCCCCCTTCGGACGCGGTCGCGCACGGGGACGGGGACGGGATGACGGCGACGGGCCGGCGCCGTCCGGGCGGGAAGAACACCTGACGAGACGGTCCACCGACGCGATCCACGGCGAGGTGCTGACCGTGGCGCGTCTTTCCTCGATCCGGGTTCGCCGTCACGCGACGGCGAACCCGGACAGCGTCGTCGATCAGAAGCTGACGAGCGATCCGGCCACGAGAGAGATCGCCATGGTTCCGAATCCGATTCCGAGGGTCCGCACCACGGACGTGATGACGTTGGACCCGTCCGACCGGGCCCCCGTCACCGCGCTCACGACCAGCCCGACGGCGACGATCACCGCGAGGACGATCTCCCGGGTGAGGACGGGGACGATCAGGAGGAACGGCCACGGGATCATGGAGCCGACCATGAATCCCGCCGCGCTCCACCGGCCGACCCACATCGGCCGGACGATGTCGCCGATCTCCTTGATCCCGTACTCGGCGTCGAGCTGCGCCGTGAGCGCGTCCTTCGCGTTCAGCTCGGTGGCCACCTCCCGGGCCACGCGATCGGACAGCCCCTTGCGGCGATAGATGTCGACGAGTTCGTCGTACTCCTCCTGCGGGCTCATCTCGACACGACGTCGTTCGGCCTCGATGATGGCCAACTGGCTGTCGCGTTCGGAGGCCGCCTCCCCGTACTCCGCCCCGAAGATCAGCAGGCCGCCCACCACGGTGGTGCTGACCGCCGCCACGAAGGCCTCGGAGCCCGTCGCCCCGGCCGTGTTCAGCCCCTGGATGATGCCCGCGGCCGCCATGAGCCGTCGTTGGCGTCCACCCGCAGCATCCGCCGGAACGAGCCGACCTCGGGATCGATCTCCGTCTCACCCGGCCCCGCTGTATGCGCCTCGTTCTCCGCCATGCGCCAACCGTACTCCGCGACGCTGACGCGGAGCACGCGTCCTACATGTAGGGGATCGGGTTGACGGCGGAGCCGTTCACGCGTACCTCGAAGTGCACGTGATCGCCGAAACAGTGGCCCGTGCAGCCGACCGCGCCGAGGGTCTGCCCCCGGGTGACGTGCTGGCCCACCGACACGGCGACGCGGGACATGTGCCCGTACGCGGTGGCGAGCGTGCCGTGCGAGACGACGACCAGGTTGCCGTATCCACCCTGCCATCCGGCCACGATGACGGTGCCGTCGGCGGCCGCCCCGATCGGGGTCCCGCCGGAGGCACCGATGTCGATGCCCTCGTGCATCCTGCCCCACCGCGGGCCGAACGGTGAGGTGACCGACCCCGAGACGGGCCAGGCGAACGTGCCGTTGCCGCTGACCGTGGTGCTCGCGGGAAGCGATGCGCTGGCGCGGTTGATCTCGTTGGCGAGGCGAAGCGAGCGCGCCCGGAGGTTCGTGGCCTCCGCCTCGAGGTCGCGCCGATCGACCTTCACCCTCGACAGCAGCTGGGTGCGCGCCTGCTTCGCCGCCACAAGATTGGTGCGCTCCGAGTTGACGCGGTCGAACGTGACCCGCTGCTCGGCCTCGGCTTCCGCCACGCGCTTCTCGTTCTTCAGGACCTCGCGCCGCTTCTCCTGGATGCGGTTGCGGGCGACGAGGGAGGCATTGGCGGCGGTGCGGGTGGACTGGATCAGCTCCCCGTCGCCGCTCACCACGCGTTCCATGCTCGCACGCGCCGAGATCGCGGTGCTGAGCGAACCCGACTGCACCAGGATCTGGACGATGGACGGGTCGCCGCGCCGATAGGCGCTGGAGAGCCTGAGTGCCAGGGCCGCCCTCTGACTGCGGAGCCGGTGCACCAGGGTGTCGAGCCGCTCCTGCTCGGCATCGATCTCGGAGGTGAGCTCCCGGCGCCGGGTCTGCAGGCGGTCGAGTTCGGCCGTCAGCTGGTCGAGGCGGGCCTGGACCGGCGCGAGGCGCGCCTCCACGCCCCGGATGCGGGCGGAGTAGGCGGAGATCTCCGACGTCAGCACGGCCTCCTTGGCGCGTGCGGCGGCGGCTTTGGACTCGACCTGGGACAGGCTGCGGGCGCCCTGTGCCGCGTCACGATCGGTCATCAGCATGACCGGGATCGAGAGCACGGCGACGGATGCGACCGCCACGGCGGCTCGGCGAACGTTCACGATGCCACGTTCTCACAGGAGCGCCGTCGTCCTGCCCGAAAGGTTGCAGGCGAACCACGCATCTGCAACATCACTTGCTTGCCGGCGGCTCCGGGTCGACCGCGAGAAGGTCGGTGTAGGGGCTGATCGGGCCACTGCCCTTGGGACGGATCTCGAAGTGCAGATGGGTGGCCCCGTAGCGGGCGTCGCCCGTGTTGCCGACGACACCGAGGAGCTGCCCGGCGGTCACCGGGACTCCGGGTTCGATCCCCGCGTTGATCGACGTGAGGTGTGCGTAGTAGAAGTCGTTTCCGGCGGTGTCCTGGAGCCAGATGTAGATGCCGCCCAGACCGGACTCGACGCGATTCGCGCGTGTGACGGTCCCGTTCACGACGGCGCGGACGGGAACCCGCTCGGCCATGATGTCGTTGCCCTGATGGCCGCCCTGGTGGCGGCCCGCTCCGAAGTCGTTGATGTACGTGTGCTTGCCGGCCACCGGGAAGACCTTCAGGTACCTCGCCTTCGCGGTATTGGGTCCGGCCAGCGGATAGCCGCCGGAGGTGTCGATGGCGGGTGCCGTGTTCTGCGGGACGCGGATGGTGACGCCGAGCCGGCGGACCAGGGTCTTGTTGACGACCCCCGTCGTCTTCATCTTGAACTTCTTCTGCGTGCGGATGACCGCACCGCGGGTCTGACGGCCGAAGGAGCCGTCCGCCGTGATGCGCTCGCCACGGCGGCGCAGGACCGACTGCAACTGCTTCACGTCCGAGCCGACCAGTCCCATCCTCAGATCACGGGAACCGAGCACGGCCGACCAGTTGACGCGCGGCGACGTGGTGGTCACAGGAGCCGTCGCTGCGGCTGTCGTCTTCGTACTGGCCGTTGCGGTGGCCTGGGGGGACGCCCCCGCCTGGAGGGACGAGGTCGTCGGAAGCGGGACGTCGATGGCGACGGCGGGTGAGGCGCCGATGACACCGATCGCCGCTCCCGCGACGATCAGCCAGTTGCGCCTCGACTTCCGGCCGGTTGAGGACTCGCGCGGTCGGTCGTTCAAAATCCGTGCTCCTTTTCCGCCGATGACCGTTCTGCCAGCGGCTGTAAGTCGTTCCCACGCCGATCACGGCACGGGACGCTCCTGGGGAAGCGTTTGGAACGCGGGCACTTTGCCAGTTCTTTGCCCGGAGGGTCAACCCTCCGGTTACCGCAGAACTCCTGGGTCGAACCCGACGTCCCGATGCCTCTGTGAACGTGATCGTCCTGCTAATCGCGGAACTTGAGCGTGTAAAGAGGTGGGAAACGATTTCTTGCACCTCCCGCAATCGTGTCCCACGATGCGAAACCAGCGTGGACGGCCGCGGTCCTCTGTCAGCGGCGACCGCCGGTCGTCAGCGCGATGCGCCCTCATCGGCGTCGAGCGCGTCACGCCGCCGGAGAAGCCGCGCGGCGTTGGCACGTTCGGCCCGGTCCAGTTCGGCGAAGTCCTCGTCGCTCAGGTTGCCCGAGCGATGGTCGAACTCGATCTCGCGGATCGATCGCAGCGATATCTCGATCCGGGCGTCCAGCTCACGACGGCGCGGGTCGTCGGCAGCGGGGTCGGCACCGCCGCCACGGCGCACCAGCGGCCATGACACGAGGAGGACCACGACGAGCGCGATCACTGCGACGACGATCCCCCCGATCACGCCTGACTCGGCTGCTCCGCCTGTGGGACGGCCGCCTCCGGGAGACGTGTCCGCCTCTGCGGCCATCCGGCCACGGGCGCGCAGAAGGAAAACGAGACCACCGATCCAGATCCAGGAGACCATCGGGTTGATGAACACGTGGAACGACCCGACGCCGGACTCGCTCGATCCGGCCATGTACATCCAGATGTCGCGCCGGAGGGTGCTGGAGATCGCGATCGTGTTGCCCTGGTCGCTATTGGATATGTACTGGTGGATCGCGGGGTTGAGCGTGGTCACGTACGAGCCGTCGGGCATCGTGACCCGGACCTTCGCCGCCGTCACCATGGCCTGCTCGGTGCGTCCCCGTGTGACGTCCTGCGCGGTGAAGACGTAGTCGCCCACCCTCGCGGACTGGCCCGGCGACAGGGTGAGGCTGCCCTCGGTCAGGAAGGTGCGCGACACCGCGATGCCCACGATGACGAGCACGATCCCGATGTGGACGATGTAGCCGCCGTAGCGACGACGGTTTCGCGAGATGAGCTGGGAGAACGCGGTCCACCACGAGACGCCGCCGAGCGCGTGCCGAACCCGGGTCCCCTGCCAGAACTCGGAGACGATGCAGCCCATCGTGAACACCGCGATGGCGAGGACCGCCAGGACCAGCCAGTCGCCGCGCGCGTCCGTGAGGGCGAGCAGCGGGACGGACACCACCGCGGCCACGCCCGGCCAGAGGAACCGCCGGCGTACCAGGGGCCAGGACATGCGACGCCACGGCAGCAGCGGACCGATTCCGGTGAGAAGGAGCAGCGCGACGCCGATGGGAGCGGCCACCTGATCGAAGAATCCTCGGCCGACGGTGATGCGCTCACCCCGGATGAGCTCGCTGATGACGGGGTACATGGTGCCCCACACGACGATGAACGCCAGCCCGACCAGGAGCAGGTTGTTGTAGAGGAAGATGGCCTCACGCGAGAAGTAGCTCTCGAGCGAGTTCTGGCTGCGCAGCTGCGGAAGCCGGGTGATGATGAGGTACGTACCCGCCACGAGGGTCACGATCAGGAGCCCCAGGATGTACGGGCCGACGGTCTGGGCGCCGAAGTTGTGGACGCTGCTGACGATCCCCGAGCGCGTGAGCAGTGTGCCGAACAGCGTGAGCCCGAACGTGAGGACGATCAGGGCCATGTTCCAGATCTTCAGCATCGACCGGCGCTCCTGGACCATCACGGAGTGCAGGAACGCGGTGCCCGTGAGCCACGGAAGCAGGGCGGCGTTCTCGACGGGGTCCCAGATCCAGTATCCGCCGAAGCTGAGCGACTCGTACGCCCACTTGGCGCCGAGGATGATGCCGATCCCCAGGAACGCCCAGCTGGCGAGCGTCCACCGGCGGATGCTGGACAGCCAGGTGCTGTCGAGCCGCCGGGTGATGAGGGCGGCCATGGCGAACGCGAACGGGATCGCGATCGACACGTACCCGAGATAGAGCATCGGCGGGTGCGCCACCATGTAGGGGTTGCGCAGCGACGACACGAGCCCCTGGCCGTTCTCGGGGACGACCGTCATGGTGTCGAAGGGACTCGTCGCGAACGACAGGACGAAGGCGAAGAATCCGACGAGGCCCGCCAGGATGGCGACGACGATCGGCATGAGATCGCGGTTGCGACGCCGGTTGGTGTACACGGCGAGCGCGGCGAACCCGGTGAGGAGCCATCCCCAGAACAGGAGCGACCCGGACTGACTGGCCCACAGCGCCGTGATGCGCAGGTGGAGCGGCATCTCGGTGCTGGAATAGTTGGCCACCGCGACCAGTGAGAAGTCGTTGCGGATGAGCGCGGACACCAGTGCCACCACGGCCGCGGTGAAGATGCCGAAGGCCGCATAGACCCCGCGCTGGGATGCGACGAACCACACGCGGTTGCGCGGGGTGCGGCCGCGGACGGCCGCGACGACGGTGAACACGGCCACGCCGAGCGCCACGAGGAGGAGGGCGCGCCCGAACAAGCTCACGGCCTCAAGCCCTCATCGGGCGTCGTCAGGATGCGGCGACTTGGCGGCCTGGAACTTGGACGGGCACTTGGCCACCAGTGAGTCACGCTTGCCGACGAAGGTGGAGCCTTCCAGGTGACCGGTCACGACGATCTCGCGTCCGTCCTGGAACGTGTCCGGGACGATGCCCCGGTAGTTGACCCAGACGGTCTTGGACGCGTCGTCCTGGTCCTGCACCCTGAACCTGGTGCCCTCCGGGGTGAGCGCCTGCTGCGCGACGTTCTCGGGCGATCCCTTGGACACCACGGCGTTCAACCGGTAGGTCTCGCCGTTGGCCTGGAGGTCGCCCGGAGACGCGTAGGTCTCGAGTGATCCGCCGATGGCGAACCAGACGAGCACGGCGCCGAGGACGGCGGCGAGCCCGAGAGCAATGACGAAACGTGCCTTGGACCTCATCGATTGCGAATCCTAGCGATGCGCCGCAGACGAATGCACGGTGACAGGTATCACCGTTCGACGGTCGATGCGCCCCGTCGGCACAGGGCACCGTCCGGCACGATCATCCTTCCCCCGGGTGGCCCGCACGCCCGAATCGCGGGAGCCCGCCGCCGGGAGCCGGTTCCCGTGCCGGTGCGGGGGTCCACCCACGGGCGGAACGTCAGTCCGCTCATGGGTCCGGGTCGACGACCCCAGAGCCGGACGGCGCGGAGACCACCGCGGCGCGATATGACGTGCGACCTGCCGATCGCGCGGGGCATCGCCGTCGTCCTGCCGGCGCCGACGCATCTCGACACCGGACTCCGGATCGCCGGCCCGGACGGTGGCCGATCGCATCGACGCAGTCCCCCGCGCCCCACGACCGCACGTGCGGTCGCGGTGGGCCGCACATCCCGCCGGCGTCGTGACATGTACACGGCACTGCGGTTGTACCCACCGGTGAACGGCGCGTCCCGGTGGTCGTCCGTCATCCGCTCCTCAGTCCATGTCACCCAGCAGGACGCGCAGCGCCTCCTCCACCGCCGCCAGGCGTGTCCCCGCCCGCTCACGCGCGCCCACCACGTCGTCGTCCGGCGCCTCGACGGCCTCGCAGTAGCACTTCAGCTTGGCCTCCGTTCCGCTCGGGCGGACGAGGACCCGCACGCCGCCGTCGAGACGGACGCGCAGCACGTCGGGCGCGAGCCGGGTCACCTCGGTCACCGCGTGATCGCCGATCCGCCCCGGCGGGTCCTCGACCAGGCCGGCGACGGTCGCATCCCGACGTTCCCGCCACCCCAGGCCCTCGTAGAGCAGGGAGAAGTTCCGCGTCACATGGGCACCGTCCAGCCGGTCGAGACGGTCGAGCATCCCGGGGATCGTCTCGTCGCGGACGGCGAGTGACGCCACGAGCGCGGCGACTCCGACCGCGGCGGAGATGCCGTCCTTGTCGTGGACATCGGCCCCGACGGCATATCCGATCGCCTCCTCATACGCCAGGACCTGCCGCCACGACGGATGGTCCAGCGCGGGACGCGACAGCCATTTGAACCCGGTGAGGGTCTCGGCGTAGCGCACGCCGTGCCGGTCGGCGATGCGCCCGAGCCGCGACGACGAGACGACGGTCGTCGCCACCAGGCGGTCGTCGCCGTCGGGCACGACATCCGACAGGAGCCACTCCGCCAGGAGGGCACCCGCGCCGGGCGGAGGAAACGCGGGCCCCCCCCCCGGGGGGGTGGCCGCCGCCGTCACCGACTCCGGAAAGGCGCCCCCCCGCCAGGGGGCCCCCCGCCTCGTCCCCCGTCAGCTGGCGCACGCCGTCCCCCTCGGGGACCACCACCGCCATACGGTCCGCATCCGGGTCGAGGGCGACGCCGACCGCGGCGCCCACGGCGCGCACGAGGTCCTTCAGGCGGTCGGTCGCCCCCGGCTCCTCCGGGTTCGGGAAGCCGACCGTCGGGAAGTCCGGATCCGGATCCTGCTGGGCGGCCACCACGTGCACGTCGTGGCCCATCTCGGTGAGAAGCTCGTGCAGGAGGCCCCCTCCCACACCGTGCATGGCGGTCATCGCGATCGTGATGGGCACGGCCGGCCGCGGATACCGTCCCCGCACGCCGTCCCGGTAGGCATTGGTCACCGTGCCCGGCAGGGACGTGACCCGGGCGGCCTCGACGTCCGGGACGATGATGCCGTCCTCCACGACGGCGTCGATCCGGGCCGCCACGTGCTCGTCGACGGGCGGGACGATCTGGGCGCCGTCGGCCATGAAGAGCTTCAGCCCGTTGTCCCGCGGAGGGTTGTGGCTGGCCGTGATGACGATGGCGGCAGCCGCGTCCAGGGCGCGGACGGAGAAGACGCCGATCGGCGTCGGCACCGGCGCGTCGCTCAGCACCACCGGGATGCCATGTCCCGCGATCACCTCCGCGCAGTCGGCGGCGAACCGCGCCGAGCGATGGCGCGCATCGTGCACGACGACCACGGTGCGCGACGTCTCCCCCTGGGCGATCAGGTAGCGGGCGATGCCGGCCGCCGACTGCCGCACGACCAGGCGGTTCATGCCCGTGGGTCCGGCCATCATCGGTGCGCGGAGCCCGGCGGTCCCGAAGGCGATGCGACCGGAGAAGCGCTCGCTCAGCTGGTCCCAGGCCCCGGCGTCCATCATGGACTGCAGTTCATGCCGGTCCTGCGGATCCGGGTCGATGGCGATCCAGTTCCGTACGCGTTCGTCGAGCGAGAGGTCGGTCATGCGGCCATGCTGCCATGTCCGATCCGCCGGGTCCGTGGTCGCGGGCGGATGGACAGGCCCGTCCGTCCGCTCAGCGCAGCTCGGCGATCGTCGCCCCGTCTCCCCCCTCGTCCGGACCCGCCGTCCGTGCCGAACCCACCAGGGGGTGTGCCCTCAGCTCATCCGCGATCGCCGCCCGGAGGGCGCCGGTCCCGCGACCGTGGATGACCCGGACGCTGTCGCGGCCGCTGGCGGCGGCATCGTCGATGTAGCCCCGGACGGCACGGCGCGCGGCCTCCGCACGCTCGCCGCGGACATCGATCTCACCCGAGACGGCCGGCGTCTCGGGCCGCACCTCGCGCACCGGCGCCGAGATCGCCGGCCCGCCGACGCGGTGGTCGCGCATCACCCGTGAACGTTTCAACCGCAGACGTGCCGACGGCCCCTGCACCTCGATGTCGTCCCCGCTCACCGCGACGACGGTTCCGCGGACGCCCAGATCGGCCACGACGACGGCGTCCCCCACCGCGATCGGCTCGTCCGACCGCACCGTCGCCGGCGGGGGGGGCAGATGCCGCCCGGCCCGGCCCGCCGCCTCGGCGGCGGCGCCCAGCCGCCGGTCGCGCTCCGACTCGTGGCGTCCGTCGTCGGCACGCGTGCGTCGGCGACGCTCCTCGCGACGGGCTGCGGAGATCTCCCGGCGGAACACGTCCATCTCCGCGCGAAGCTCCGTGAGTTCGCGCTCGGCCTCCTCACGCGCGCGCTGCCGCTCCTTCTCCACGCTGGCCCGGACGCGCTCGACCTGCCTGGCGAGCTCCCGCTCCCGCGACTCCACCTCACGCCGTGCCGTCGCCGCGTCGTCACGCTCGCGATATGCCCGGTCGCGCTCCTCCTCCGCCGCAACCCGGGCCGCGGCGGCCTCCCGCAGGAGCGCCTCCATGCCCTGCCGGTCCTGTCCCAGCCGCTCACGCGCGTCCGCCAGGATGGCCGCCGAGAGGCCCAGGCGTTCGGCCACGTCCAGAGCCTGCGACGCACCCGGCTCACCGACCCGCAACTCGAACGTGGGAAGGAGATGCTCGGCGTCGAAGCCCACCGCGGCGTTCGCGGCACCCGCGGTCTGGCTGGCCCATCCCTTCAGCTCGTGGTGGTGCGTCGTGACGAGCGTCAGGGCGTTCCGCGCCATCAGCGTCTCCAGCACGGCGACCGCGAGCGCCGCGCCCTCACCCGGGTCGGTGCCGGCGGCGATCTCGTCCAGGAGTACCAGCGATCGCGGCCCCGCGTCGTCGAGGATGTCGATGAGGCGCTGCACGTGACCGGAGAAGGTGGAGAGGCTCCGCTCGATGCTCTGCTCGTCGCCGATGTCGGCCAGGATCCGGTCGAAGACCGGCAGCCGCGCCTCCCTGGCCGGTGGACGCAGGCCCATCTGATGACATGCGGCCAGCACGCCGAGTGTTTTTAGGCCGACCGTCTTTCCTCCGGCGTTCGGCCCGCTGACGACCAGCACGCGCAGCCCCGTGAGCGGCAGGTCGACGGGCACGACGGTCCCGGGGTCCAGCAGTGGATGGCGTGCCTCGACCAGTGCCACGTCGTCGGACTCCGTCACCTCGCATCCGCGCCAGCGCAGCGACAGGTCGGCGAGCGCGAAGGCGAGATCGATCTCGGCGACGGCGTCGGTCGCAGCGGCGAGGAACCCGGCGTCATCGCCGACGACCTGCGACAGGCGCCGCAGGACCTGCTCGACCTCCATCCGTTCCGCGGCCTCGCACTCGCGGACATGGTTGTTGGCCTCGACGACCTCCAGCGGCTCCACGAACAGCGTCTGGCCCGTGGCGGAGCGATCGTGGACGATCCCCGGGACGGCGCTGCGCGACGATGCCTTGACGGCGAGGACCGGACGGCCGCCGCGCTCGGTGAGGAAGCTCTCCTGAAGGTGCTTGCCCGCCCTCTTGGCGACCGAACGCAGCGTCTCCGAGGCGGCGGCACGCGCGTCCGCCAGCTGCCGGCGCGCCCTTCCCAGGTCCGGGGACGCGCTGTCCCGGACGCCGCCGTGACCGTCGAGGGCAGCGTCGAACATGTCGACGAGCGCACGGAGGGGAGCGACGGCGACCCCGTGGGCGATGTCCGTGAGGAGGGGTGCCTCGGCCTCATGGGCGACGACGCCCTCGGCGATCTCGCACACGACCCCGGCGGTCGCCATGACCGCCACCAGCGACGCGATCTCGAGCGTGCCCCCATGGGTGGCGTTGTCGACGGCCTCCGCGATCTCCTGTGCCCCGGCGCCCACGGCCATCCCGAGACGCCGCAGCTCGGTGGCCTCTCCGGTGATCGCCTGACGCCGGCGGACCTCGCCGGGATCGCCCGAGACGTCCCGCGCGTACGCCCTCTCGACGCCCTGCGGCGTCTGGCAGATGGCCGCCACGCGGGCGCGCAGCTCGTCCAGGCCGAGGAGATCCTCGCTGCGTGCATCCATCCGACGGATGTTAGGGACCGGACCCGGTCCGCGACCGTGCACCAGGCGGCGATCCCTCAGCGTGGTGCGCGCGCCCCGGAGGGCGATCGGGCGCCTCGGGCGTGTGGAC